>JAKSPA010000159.1 GCA_024405235.1 Lentisphaeria bacterium | reverse complement strand
CAATCGGACCAATCGGACCAATCGGACCAATCGGACCAATCGGACTAATCGGACTCCACCAAAAATTCATCATTCTGCATTCTGCATTAATTGAATTGTACTGGACTTATGTGTCACGCTTCCTTCTGGGAGACTAGTAGTCTGTAGTTTTTGTGTCCTACCGGTCCAGCTGGTTCTGTTGATGCGCGCTGGATGACGTCCATGATTCATTAATTCATTTGTTTTTAGTTGGTTCCAGAACCATTTGAGTGGATTTTTATTGGACAATTTTGATGTTTTTTGTTAAATTTCTTCCATTTTTTTCTTGTTTTGACTTGAAAACCGCGAAAATTTTATTATAATAATACTGTGCCCACGAAGAATGCTTTTTGCAATGCAGTGGACATAATGTTTTTTTCACTTCCTTCATAAAACCAACTCCCAAAACAAGCACAAAACACCATGAAAAAGTCCTTCACTCTGATTGAGTTGCTGGTCGTCATCGCGATCATCGCGATTCTGGCCTCCATGTTGCTTCCTGCCCTCTCCAAGGCCCGCGCCAAGGCACGTGCCATCAGCTGCGTGAACAACGCCAAACAGCTGATGCTCGGCATCATCATGTACGCAGATGACAACCAGGACAACCTGCCCATCGGCGAAGCCTATTCCGATTACCCCACCTGCTCTAATCAAATGGTCTATGACGAGAAAGCTCCCGAAGGTTTTAAAGGCAAATGGTGGAGCTCCGCCATCTATCCCTACATCTCCAACACGAAGACCTTCGTCTGCCCTTCCTATGGCAAGCACCCGTTCGAGACCTATCCTGCTGATCTGACCTACGGCTACAGCTTCGGTGTGAATGCCGCTTATAACACCCTCGGATACACTCCCGATGGCATGCCCACCATGTCAACTGGAAGCGGAAAAGAAAACTGGACAATCTGCATGAAGATGATTACCCAGATGAGGACTCCTTCCGCCACTGGTTATTTCGCTGATCAGGAGAACTGCGCCGCCAACTTCCATGAATCATGGCCAATGCGCGTCTATAGCCCCTACGCTATGGTTCAGTGCTGGAGCCTTCAGGAGCAGTTCTACGGCCGTCTTGGTCTCCGGCACGAGAGAAGTGTCGACTGGGGCATGCTGGACGGACACGTCGAATCCCGTCACGCTCTGCAGTGCGTCTATCAGACCGCTCCTTCTTCCTTTAAGCAGTCCCCAGAGGAATTCAAGAATCTGTGGAACCAGATCAACAAGTAATAAACCGATAGAGTCTATTACTGCGAAAAACCTATGGATTCCGTCATGGATCTCCTGACAGAATCCATAGTCCGAAAACGCTCCATTGCCGAAAATAGCAGTGGAGCGTTTTTTGCGTACTAGGCCCAATATTGAATGACTAAAGGATTTCCTGCGGACAGATTTTGAATTACAGGACAGCTGTGAAGATTTTTTGAACTATATGTAATTTTTCTTACATATAAATTCGCAATAATAAGGAAATATATTAAATTAGTGCTGATTCTAAGTTACAGACCTCTGGGGCAGTCGGAAACGTTCAAGCATTTTTGCAAGTTTCGTCTCGTTCACGACAAAAACACCCAAATCGAATCACAATGAAGAATTTCTTCACTATGATTGATAGCGGCATTCCCAATTCTGTGGAGGCGCCGACAGGGCAAGTTTTTGAGCGCGAGAAGCTCTGGCATACGGCTTTATCCTTATAAGTACATTCATTTGCATTCAATCACATGAAACACTTTGGCATTCTCTTAGCGCTTTTCTGTTTGGCATTTCCGCTTTTCTCTGCGGAACTGGTCATTGCCGACAAGCATTCTTCGAATTATCAGATTGTCATTCCCGACGATGTCGGAGATGCGCCGCTGCAAAGGTACGTGACTGTGGCGGGTACGTTCATCCAGAGCGCCATCCAGAATGCCTCCGGCGCGGAGATTCCCCTTGTCCGCGAATCGCAGAAGGCGGCAGACAAGCCCGTCATCTACATTGGCGACACGAAAGCCCTTGCCGCTGCCGGCCTTTCCACAAAGGATTTCGCTCTGTGGGAACACGCCATCGCCGTCAAGGGCAATGACATCTTCCTCTATGGCACGGACAAAAAGAGCACGGACAAGACACAGCGCGATTACTATCCCTACGTCACCCTTGGTTCGCTGAAACCGGCTTGCGTCTTCGCTGAGAAGTTCCTAAACACCCGCGTGACGGGAATGGAAAGAGGCAACAACGGTCAAGACCACATCTCCGAAGGCGTCCGCACGCTTCCAATGGAACGCATCACGGTGCCCGACGACTTCTCCTTCCGTTTCAAGCCGCACTTTCTGAACTGCTGCTTCACAGACCATGCGGGACTCCTCTACATGGTGGCGAACAACCACCTCTTCTCCAACGGCGCCCACTTTGAAGTGCACTACCATGTCAAGGCCATTCCGCAGGATAAGTACTACCCAACGCATCCCGAATATTTCGCTTTGATCAAAGGCAAGCGCTACTATCACAAGGCGACCGTGATGGACAATGGCGGCGTCGCGCGTCCGCAGTACTGCCTTTCCAATCCGGAAGTGCAGGAACTGATCTACCAGGAGGCGCTTTCGCGCGCCGACAATGGCCACGATGTGGTGGAACTCGGACAGACGGACGGCTTCATGGGCTGCGAATGCGAGAACTGCAAGAAGATGTATGACACGGACGACTGGGGCGAAAAGCTCTGGTGCCTCCATCGCGACATGGCCATCCGCCTGAAGAAGGAACGTCCCAATGTTAAGATCGCCATCGCCTGCTATGAGAAGACGCACAACACTCCCAAGAGTTTCGACAAGTTCCCAATGGACGTGATTATCGACATTGCACCGGCGGATTCCGAACTGATTAAGGAATGGGAGAAATTCAACGTGACGGAAATGGCCACATGGACCTACACCCTTGGCGGCGAATACAAGCCGTGCGGTTTCTCTCCCGCAGCATCCTTTGCCGAACTGCATGAGATAAACAGCTTCTATGGCTCCACACCGATCAAGTATTTCTACAATTGCGGACTCTTCACCGCGAAGGCGATTTCAGGGCCCTGGATCTACGCATGGGGACGCTGGTATGCGGATCCAGACGAAGACGCCGACAAGATTCTTCACGACTACTGCCTCTACTCCTTCGGCGAAAAGGCCGCGCCGTATTTCGAGAAGTTCTTCAAGCTGATCGATGTACAAATGGACAAACACCGAATCTCCAGCCGCCAGAATCTCGGCGACTTCTCCAAGAGAAAGACAAGCGTTTCTCTCGCAGTCTGGCAGGCACGCTATCCGGAGGATGTCGTCGCGAAACTGGTCGAGTACTTTGACGAAGGCTCGAAGCTCTGCGACGAGGGGAATTTCGTTCTTGCGTCCCTGAAGAGGGAGTTCGAATATCTGAAACTCACTGCCAATGTCTGCAACGCCCAGAAGAGATGGAATGAAATGCCGACGGACGAGGCGCGTTTTGCGATTGCCGATGCCTTGGAGGCAAGAACCAATTTCATCAAGAGCCTACCAACCATCAACGACGGCAAATACATTACCGGGCCGGGCTTTGAATATGTGCAGCCGTCCATGCTGCTCATGGGCGGATACATGCTCGGAATCTTCGGCGATGTATTTGACATGGACCCTGAACAACTGCGCAGGACGGTGGTTTCCACGCAGGCGGTACAGGTAGAGGACTTTGACGATCCCGCCTGGAATGATGCGCAGGAATGCGAATTGACTCCGCTGAAATCGGTTTATCCGAAGTTTGAAGGAAAGTTCAAGGTCGGCTATACGAAAGACGCATTCCTCTTCAAACTTTCCAATCAGCTGGTCACTCCCGTGGACGCCACGCCGCTGGAGCGCGATGGCAATCTGTGGAAACAAAACGACGTCGCGGAAATCTTCCTTGCGCAGGGCGATGGCATCGCACGGTTCGCCTTCAGCCCCATGGAAGGTGCGTCCTACGATGCTTTGGTCAATCCACGCGGTCGTACCGATGCGAAATGGAACTGCGAGTGGACACATTCCGACCGCGTGGAAGATGGCATCTGGCATTCTGAGGTCACAATCCCCTTCAAGTCCATCGGATTCACGTACGTGCCTGGCAAGAAACTCTTCCTGCAGCTCGGATTCTGCCAGAAGAGCGGCAATATTGCATACGGCTGGAATATCTCGCAGTCCGGACAGTTCGTCGATCCCTCTGGATTCGGCAAATTGCAGCTTGGTGCTCCGAAGGTGCAGAACTACTGGAGAAAAGTCGCGGAATGGGAGGTGGCCGATCCAACGAACAGCAGCGAGTTCTCCACCGACTAAGGCGTCTGCTCGTTGAAATGGCAAGGCGAACCCTATTGCTGCGTGACTTCCGGACAGAAGTGCTTCATGGAAAATGGACAATCCGCGGATGTGACACTTTCCATTCACGGCAAAGGCAAGGCGCAGGTCAGCTTGGCATGGTACGACGCCAGAGGCGCCTTCGTCTGCAACAGCAATAAGCAGTTCGACTTCGAACTATCGGAGGCGGCGGAGACAAAGAGCTTCGTATTCGACGGCGAGGCCACTGCCTTTGGAAAGGGCGGCGCATATTTCCGTCTTAACGTCTTCCTGTTGCCGCCGGGCGGTGACATCACTGTGGAAGCCGCTGAAGTGACGACGAGTCTGCCGTAGAAGTTGTCCACTTGCTCCCATGGTGCGGGGCTTCTTCCAATGTCTCTGATTGATAGACACTCTTTTTTCACTGTCGTCCAATAACGACGGCATTGGAAGGCTCTGCAATTCTCAATTTTCAATGCAATTGGTTGAGGGATGGGGGCCAAAGGGACAAAACGGCCAGTTCGTTGAATTTTGTTCAAAATCGCGTCAGCGGGAGCCCAAAACGACCCCTTCAAAATGCCAGAATCGCGCCACAGCGATTCTGGTGGCCCTGGCGCTATGTCACCCC
>JAKSPA010000158.1 GCA_024405235.1 Lentisphaeria bacterium | reverse complement strand
GTGCGGCGATTGGCAGAGGAGGCTCCCCAGCTGAAAGGGCTCAACGGCGATGAGCCAGGGCCTGTCAGATTGCTTCGTGCGCGCGGCAAAAAGGGTGAATGGCATTTCTGCGCTGTTCCTGAAAAGGGCTGGCCGAATGGGTTAAGTACGTTGACCTTCAGCGCCACGGACAATAGCGGCAACAATTCCACATCCCAAGGCTGGCTGCTCAACAGCCCCAAGCCGGAGAACGGCGTGGTCATCAATGCCAATGGCCGCTATGAGGAGAACGGCAAACCGATTTTCCCATACGGAATCTACCAAGTGGAAAAGGACGAGGACATGGCGGAACTGCGTTCGCTGGGCTTCAATGCAGTCCACACATACTTCTGGGAACACAGCCGTGACGATGACGCCTGCCGCGGTTATTTGGACAGATGCTGGGCGGCGGATGGCCTCCGCGCCTTCGTCGGCTTCGATCGCAAAGCCATTCTCAATGACGAGATTCAGGTGATAGCCCATCGCGTCGGCACAATCGCCGACCATCCGGGACTCTTCGTGTATTATCTCTTCGACGAGCCAGAAGATCCCAACCAGTATGTGTCGGCATCTCAGATGAATCGCTTCGCCGATCTGATTCGCGGGCTGGATCCGTATCACGCCGTGGTTCTGACCACGTGGAATCCATCCATGATCAACTATCGCTCCACATGGGACACACATTGGAGCCAGGCATACGGCACACCAGGATACGTCGTTGGACTGCTTGACGACCACAAGCGCTTCCTCAACAACGCTTCGCCGATAACGCTTCTGCTGCATTGCTACGATTACGCGCAGATGGCGGAATATCGCGCGACAGGCAAATACGACGTCAATGCCTTCAGTCCCGATTGCGACTGGATGCGTTGTGCTGCGTGGACGGGAATCTGCCAGGACGTCAACGGACTTTGGTGGTGGTGGTTCTGCAAGAACGACGAGAACTGGCTGACGGCGCCGACGGTTCCGGAAATCTGGAAGGGCTTCTGCGGCATGATGCGCGAATTGTGTTCCTATCAGGAATTTCTGGAGAGCGACAAGATGTCCTACGGGCGGCTTTCAGTAGACCATCAGCTTGTGGTCTGGGGCGTGAAGAGAACCGCCGACCGCGAACTGCTGATTGTCGCCAATACGAGCGACAAGCCTGTGGATGTGACTCTGCCGGCAGAAACCGGCCATCCGCAGACGCTCACGCTTGGGCGATATGGCGTGTCGCTGCAAGTGTTTCCGCGTTGAAGGGGAAAACTGCTTTAGTACTTACGTTCCAATCTGATAGCATTTGAATAAAAACAAGATGAAGACCTTTCTTTCCATTCTGACGTTTCTTGCCTGCATGAGTCTGTCTGCAGTCGAACTCATCAACATCAAGGTTGATTTTGAAGGCGCCAACTGGAGAGAGGTTCTTTCTGCCACACAGAATGTTTCGCTTGTGGAAAAAGAGGATGGCGGCCATGCGCTGCATCTTCCGCCGAACAGCAATCTTTCGACGCCGCGTCTTCCTTACGCAGGCGGTGATATTCTCATTGATTTCGATACCACGCATACGGCGATTGAACGCAGCGAGGCGGAGTGGCAGGTCGGTCTGGCGTGGGTCGTCTATTATGCAGGCGAACAGGCGCTGGGACACCAGGACCTCTATTACGCAAAAGACGCACGCGAGTGGCACCACGAGGCGCTGGTGCGCAATCGCTTCAAGGTGAATGCTGCGGCGACGCACTTCCAAATCGTCTTCAACAATTTCGGCCGCAATGGCACGCAGGATATCGACAACGTCCATATTCGCATAGCGCTGGACGAAAAGAACCTCTGCGGCGACCAGAGCTTCAATGGCACGCCGAGCCTTGACCACTGGTTCCCTGCACGCGCAGGCGACAAGGACTGGGACGACTTGACGATGGCTTCGGAGGGCGCTCAGGCGGAATACGTTCCAGGCGTCTTTCCAGGCGCCAATGCCGCCCATCTCTTCAATGGCACGGCGACGATGACCAGCGCACGCTATCCATACGACGGCGAAGAGCTCATCATCGGCGCATGGTATCGTCAGAAGGGCATTGTCCGTGGCAGTCGCGAGTGGTGCGGCGCTGGAATTCAAGTCGCCTTGTACGACGAAAACGGCGATGTGATCGGTCATAAGGACCTTCTGCCGCTCATGCCAGGCGATGCACCATGGAAATACTATCAGATCAAGGTTCCATCTGGCAATCTCGGCCGTGGCGTGAAATCCTTCAAGCTGTATTTCCGAATCTTCGACGGCGGTAAAGGTGACGCTTGGATGAGCGAAGTGGCTGTCGTTTCACGAAAAGGCGCCGATCTCGTTCCATACGACATCTCGAAGGGCGCGATTGCCGTTGATGCGACAAAGCCAGCCGATGCGCCAATCGTCGTCGGTTGGGACGGAACGGATTTGTCCTACGCCACGCAGTTGTGGGAACCTCCTGTGGCAATGCATGCGCTTGCAGGGCTTAAGGAGGCCGGTTTCACGCGACTCCGCATGCGCGAGTTCATGAACGGCTTGGATTTCATCACGGCCTGGAAAGACGGCAGGCCGGTCACCGATTTCACCAAAATCGACAAGAGCCTTGATCCGACCGTCCGCGAATTCGGATTCATTCCGACAATCACGCTCGGCAGCACTCCTGCTTCCATAGCGACGAAGAAGCACAACCATTTCTGCAACCACTACCCGCCAAAGGACTATGCGCTTTGGGGCGAGGCCGTCTATGCGCTGGTTTCGCATTGGATCGAGCGCTACGGCAAGGATACGGTGGCGAAGTGGTCTTTCGAGTGCTGGAACGAGCCGTCCTCCACGGGATTCTTCCTTGGCACGCTGGACGAATACAAGCAGATCGTTTCCGCGATGTTCGATACGGCAGAACGCATCGAGAAGGATTTCGGCGTCCACATGCTGTGTTCTGCATCAAGCGACGTGTCGATTTCTCCTTGGTATCGTCCCGTGTGGGAGATGCTGAAATCGCAGGGACGCCTCGCACGTGAGGACTTCATCAGCATGCATCTCTATGGCGGCTATGTCTCTTCCTTCTATTCTTTCGGATACCATCTGAAGGAGATCAACAAGTGGCGGGACGAATATCCGGAGCTCAAATCGATTCCTCTCCACATCACCGAATACAGCGGCGATTCAATGAACAATCCGCTCAACGACAAGCCGATTGCAGGCGCGTTCGCCATCAAGACCGCTCGCTTCTACATGGACAACCGCGTGGATCAGTCCTTCTATTTCAGCGTTGTCGATTTCCTTTATGGACAGTACAATCTGCATTTCAAAGGCGGTCTAGGGCTCTTCACGCGCACTGGCATCGGAAAGCCTGCGCTGAATGGCTTCAGACTGCTCAACAGACTCAGAGGCGGCCGTCGTCTGCCGCTTGTCGCGAGCAACGATCCTGCAGATGGCCTTGCGGTCGTCATGCCTGACGGCAGCCTGCGCGTTCTGCTCACATCTTTTGCCGAGGCGCATCTGAACTCCGAAGCGCCTTTCGCAATCGACTTGCAAATCAAACTTCCGGAAGGATTCATGCCTGCGGATTCCATTTCGACGCTTTACTTCGACAACTACACAGCCAATTCGCTTCTGGAATACGAGAAGATGGGTTCGCCTGTCCCTGCAGGAAAGGACGATCCTGTGCCATATCAGATCAATGCGAATCTGAAACTCGGCGAAGGAACCATCACGGATTTCACCTGCGAAAACGGCATTTTGAAGACCACTGTCACCATGCCGCTGAATTCCGGAATGCTTCTTGAAATCCAGAAGGGCTAGAAATTTGACATTTGAAGGACGTGAGACGGCAGACAATAGATTAAACTACGATTTACCAATCTCATGCGCAATTTTCTTTTTGAAATCTTAATTTGCCTTTTTGTGGCTCTGAGCCTGTCAGCGGCGCCTGATTTGCAACCAGTGCCGCAGAAGATCGTAGGCGAATTCCAGACGCTGCCGCTGGAGAGCGTCCGTCTGGAACTGGTTGCAGATGGATTTCCTGCGCTGCCGTTGGCACAGGAATATCTTGAGAAGCGCTTCGAGGCGCTTGGCGTGAAGCTGCTGGACGAAGATGATGCTTCCGTGCCGTCGGTGACGATGCGCATAGCCGTGCAGAAAGACGCAGCCCCCGAGCATCTAGAAGGCTACAGCATTCGCCTGTGTCAGGAGACGCCTGCAACGTTGACGGTCAGCGGTCGCGACAATCGCGGCGCATTCTATGGAACGCTGCGCGTGCTGGAAGGCCTTCGCGGCGAGAAGGGCGCGGCATTTCTGCAGATTGCCGACATGGACGACTGGCCCACATGGCTGCGACGTGCAATCGCAACGGATGCAGGCAAGATTTACGAGTCCAGTCTGCGTCTTTCGCTGCAGGAGGGCTTCAATACCTTCGCCTATCAGCATCGCTTCCCTGGCTGGCAGAATTTTGAGACGAAGGAGAACAAGCCGAATCTTAACTACAAGGACACTTTCCAGATGATGGAGAAGTATGCGAAGGAGTATGAACTGCTCGATGCCATGCTTCTCCTGCATATCTACGACAACGGCAGCGGAAATTCGCCGCTGGATATCTCGAACGAAGCGGATATCAATCTGCTCATCGACAAATGCACGCTCGCCGCATGGCGCGGCGTGAAGCATATCATGATCTGCGTGGACGACCATACGCCTATCCAGAATGGCCGCTACGCGTGCCTCTACGACGGCGAACGCGAGAAATTCGGTTCCATCGGAGCGGCGCAGGGCTACCTGATGCAGCGCCTTTCCGATGCGCTGCAGGGCTATTTCCAGTTCCTGGAATTGTCCATCGTAATCCCGCCTTATTCGCTGAATCGCCACAATTGCCTCGATCCCGAAATCCGCACGTATTTCAATGATCTGATGACGACGCTGCCGGCGCACATTCCGATCGTCTGGACCGGCGCGGAAATTCTCAGCCGCACCGTCACGAAGGAG
>JAKSPA010000157.1 GCA_024405235.1 Lentisphaeria bacterium | reverse complement strand
GCTGTTTCCGGAGCGCCATCGATCGCCGCCTGAGGATTTTCATCCACAGGTTCTTGCCATCCAAGCAGTTGATAGACATCATGAGCAGACATTGTCTCCTGGACCAGCAGTGCCTGGGCAAGTTTCTCAAGATCGTCACGATGTTCCGTGAGGATGTCAGTTGCCCTCTGCTTCTGCTCATCGACAATGCGTCTTATTTCAAGATCGATCTCGCGGGCGGTTTCAGGCGAGAAGTCATCGGAACGCGTGATGTCGCGGCCGAGGAAGATGTGTTCCTCGCGGCCTGCATAGTTGATCAGTCCCAAGCCGTTGGCCATGCCCCGCTGCCAGACCATCTTGCTGGCGAGCTCCGGTGCCGGACGGATGTCCTGCGAAGCGCCAGCCGAGATGTCGTCCATCGTGAGTTCTTCCGCCGTGCGTCCACCGAAGCAGACTGCGATCATGTCGAGAATCTGGCGCTTGGAGACGCTGACCGAATCGTCTTTTGGAAGAGTCATCGTGGCGCCAAGTGCCGGTCCGCGCGGGATGATGGTGATCTTGTGGAGAGGCATTGCGTCAGGGCAGCACATGCCGACGAGAGCGTGTCCCGCTTCGTGGTAGGCGGTCAGACGGCGGACCTTGTCGTCCATCTTGTGACTCCTGCGTTCGCGCCCCCAACGCACTTTGTCGCGTGCCTCTTCCAGTTCGGGCATGCCGACCGCGTCGAGTTTGCGGCGTGTCGCAAGCAAGGCGGCTTCGTTGATCAGATTGGCCAGATCGGCGCCGGAGAAGCTTGGTGTGCCACGGGCGATGATGCGCAGATCGACATCGTCCTTAAGACGCGTCTTCTTCGCATGGACCTTTAGGATTGCGATGCGTCCATGCAGATCCGGCAGATCGACGGTGATCTGGCGGTCAAAGCGGCCAGGACGCAGCAGTGCGGGATCCAGGACGTCAGGACGGTTCGTTGCCGCGATGATGATGACGCCTTGGTTCTGCTCAAAGCCGTCCATCTCGACAAGAAGCGCGTTGAGCGTCTGTTCGCGTTCGTCATGTCCACCGCCGATTCCGCTGAAACGCGAGCGGCCGACTGCATCGATTTCGTCAATGAAGATAAGGCATGGTGCGTTTTTCTTTCCGTCTTCGAACATGTCTCTGACGCGTGCGGCGCCGACGCCGACGAACATTTCAACGAAATCCGAGCCTGAAATAGAGAAGAAAGGCACTTGTGCCTCTCCTGCGATCGCCTTCGCAAGCAGCGTTTTTCCTGTTCCAGGAGGGCCGACCAGAAGGACGCCGCGCGGAATTTTGCCGCCGAGTCTTGAGAAAGCCTCTGGATTTTTGAGATAATCGACGATTTCCGCCATGTCCTCCTTCGCTTCGTCGCAACCTGCGACGTCCTTGAAGGTGACGGGATGTTCAGCATCTGGATCGAGTCTTCTAGCGCGGGACTTTCCGAATTTGAGTGCGCCATCGCCGCCGCGCATCTGTTTCACGAAAATGAAATAGAAGAAGGCGATGAAGAGGATTGTCGGCAGCAGCATGAAGAGGACCTGCGAGAAGGTGTTTGAATCCGACTTGGCAGAATAGCTCTTGCAGTGTTTGCGGATGAGTTGGTCGAGTTCTGAGGAATAAATGACCTTCGTGCGGAATTTGCGCGGTGCATCTAAGGTTGTGGCGCCGTCTTCGTGTTTGGTGGCAGGAATGTATGTTCCAGTGACTGTCACAACGGAGGAGGACGACGAATCTCTGGTGACCATCTCGCTGACGAGACCACGGATGAGATGCGACTCGAATGCCTGCTGCGTCAGTTCGTCTATCGCATTCTTTGAACCAATGAAAAATTTCGTGCAAAGCGGCAATAGAACAATAAGAATGATCCAGAACAAAACCTGCCAGCGAGCCATTGGCGGACGCGGAGCACCGTTCTGAGGTCTGAATTGCGGCGGCGTGTCGTTTTCGCGCTGGCTGCTTCCGTCGTTCTCTGGTGCGCCGGCGTTTCCCGAAGACGGCTGCTCCCGAGCATCTTTCGGTGCTTCAGCCTGTGCGGTAGTGTCTTTCTCTTTCTCCTCCGAAGCAGTTGCAGGAACTTTTGCGTCCTGTTCAAGGCTGTCTTTGGGGGATTCTGGGTCGTTATTCTGATTCATAGATAGCCAAAACGCCTGATGACGACGGGCTGATGCGACGCAGTCACCAGGCGGTGTTCATAGACATTATTGAGTAAACTGCAATAAAGAACGGATGTCTATTTTCCGAGGAATTTCATGATGACCATGACAACGCCGACGCAACCGACAAGAGCCAGCAGAGCGACGATGACCTGCATGATGCGGTTGTGGCTCGCGTTCGGACGAAGGGTCTGGACACGTTTGCCGCCGAACTTGTTGCCAAGATTCCGCATAGTGGTCTTGTTGATTTCGCCTGTGTCGATATCGTCAAGATCGATGACGGAAACGGTGCGGCTCTCTTCACGAGAGGCATCGACGTCGTCGAAAAGAATTTCGATGTTTCCAATCTGAATGATGTCGCCGTTCTTCAGTTTGACGGCCTGTCCCTGTTCAAGGCGCTGGTCATTGACCTTGGAACCATTTGTGGAGCCCAAGTCTTCGATGGCGTATGTGTCATCATCCAGTTTCATCAAGGTGCAGTGATGACCGGAAATGGTCGGATCCGAGATGCAAACATCGCAATCTTCAGCACGGCCGAGAGAGTATTTCTCCTGTGTGAGAGAGAAAGATGCGCCACGCATCTGATCCGACAGAATAAAGAGTTTAGGGGTTCCCATAATTCCTTTATTGGATGAACAAAGAGAATTGAATTAATGATGTCAACTTAGTAACTTTAACGCAAGAATTTGTCTTTGCTTTATGAAAAGGCATTTTTTTTGCAAATTTATCAAAAAAAATCAAACTTTTTTTCAAATTCTTGTGAGATTACTCGAAATGGAGCTGCCCAAAGCAGTTTGGTAAATGGAATTTTCGTTTTGGAATTGGATTCCATGCCAGCCATCTTGGATGACTTGACGCTTCTGCGCAATGATAGAAATTCGCGTTCCATGTCTGTCCAGAGAGGTCTTCCGGAATTTCCACGCCAGCGTATTTCGCGATCGTGGCTGCATCGAAAACGACGATTATATGCCACTTTTCTTCTTTTTTGATTTCAGGGAAGACAATGCCGTCGCCGCTTGTGAAGACCTTTATGTTTTCAGTATCTTCGTCGGAAATGAATCCGATGCCTTCGAAATTGCTTTGCTGGCTCTTATGGAACATGAAGAGATATGCTCCGGAAAGGCTGACTTCCATGTTGCAATATCCTCCCTGCGTGGCACCTGGCGCCAGAAAGAGTTCCGCGCAGGTGTCCCTGCTTGCGAAGGAGTTTATGCGTATCTTTTTTGCGAGAATGTATCTGTCCTTGGCAGCTCTGAAGATTGCGTATATGCGTTTGCCGTCATGGACGAGCTTGAATTCGATGCGTGCGTCTTTGTATTTGCTCTCTGGCAGAACGTATGAGAGCGTTCCCAATTCGGCGTCTTGCCAGAGGGCGTAGGTGAAATTACTCCACTCTTCGCCGACATGAGAAGTCCAGAAATTCATCATTGACGCAGATGGAATCTTGTCACGAGAGATTCTATGGACTGTATATTCGGCTGGGGACGTGCGAACAGTCGCGTTGTCAACAGTTCTGCATGACGTTGCCAGAATTGCCAGAAAGACAGCGATTGTCAGGAAGACGCAGCGCATCGTGGACATGACTGCCTGATGTTTTACTCGAAGAGAAGATTTCCGAAGCATCTCGGCAGGTGGAAGTTGAGCTCATCGACAGGATTCCATGAAATCCAGTGCGGAGTCTCCAATTCGTCGCCGCATTTGTAGAAATTGGCGGTCCAGGCCTGTCCTGAGAGATCTCCGAGCCTTCCCATGTAGGCTTCTGGAACGGTGAGTGGAATCTGGAAGCGCATCTGCCATGTGATGTCGCCTTTCTGTTCCACTGGAATGAATCCAGTTGTTCCCAAAGTGATGACGCGGAGTCCAACGGTAGGCGAGACTTCGTCGAAATCCTCATAGCCCTCTCCCTTGCGCACTTCATTGCGGATGTAATAGCAGAGATGTGTGCCGCCTGCGCTCATCTCGACATTCATGTAGCCAAGATCCTTGCGTGGCTTGAAGAAGAATTCCACGCAGGAGTCGCGGCAGACCATCTCGTTGTAGTTTTTGCGCGCGGCAAGCACGGAATGGTCCTTTACGCGGAAGACGCCGAAGATTGTCGAACCGTTGTGAAGGAGCTTCAGCTCGACGGTGGGAATCTTTCCCGCTGATTCAGGACGGACCGAATCGATTTTTGCTATGTTCGCATTTGCCCAGACGGCGTCGTCCCAAAGCGCAGTGATCGCGGGAGTCGCGTCTTGTGCGACCTTTTTGACAGTGTAGGTTCTCATTGCCGTATATGAATAGATGTTCCGTCTTGCACATGACATGCAAGACGGAGTGTTGTATTGGCGTTAGTCAAGCTTGCGCAGGTCGAGATTCGCCTCTTCCCAGAAGAGCGTATCTTCGACGAGTTTGTCGTCGATTTCCCAGAAGTGGTTCATCGTGTCTTCCTTGCTTGGGCCCTTTGTCTGAACGCCCTTGAGATATTCGCGGAAGGCTTCGGGAGCGATTTCGCAATCGGTTTTGGCCAGTTCGGGCAGAGCGGCGATGATTGCGGCGGAGACGTTCGCGATGACTGGATCGCAGGCAGGTTTGTCAAGCGAGAGATTCAGAGTGCAGACAACCAGCGTGCCCTTTCCGACCTTTACGGCGAAGAGGTGGCTGAAGTTTCTGAGAGTATCTTCGTCGATGAAGGTCTTGATGTTGAATACAAGGCCCTTCATGCGGTCGCGAACCGGTTTGTCCACGCCCCACATCCATTCGGTGACCTTCGTCGGGAAGCTGTCGAGATTGACTTGATAGGCGTCGTTGAACAAATGGAAGAGGCTCAGATCGAACTAGCGGCTGAGGCCTGTACCCT
>JAKSPA010000156.1 GCA_024405235.1 Lentisphaeria bacterium | reverse complement strand
AAGGATAATACGGCTTCGAAAGACGAATATTTATCTGGAACAATAGCTCCAACCGCTGACGTTGCGAAAGGCCCCTATTCAGGAGAGCGTCCAGACATTGTTCTGCGACTTACACGCAATTTCTATGGGGACGAAAATTATAGGCTGACTTATCTTTTCGACGCAAAATACCGCATAGGCGGGGCGTATGATAACGGTGTGTCCTATCCACCACAAGATGCTTTTGACCAAATGCATCGCTACAGAGACGCAATCTATTTCCAGAACAACCATGCTGATGAAGGGCTAAAGCGCGAGATCATAGGCGGTTATGTTTTGTTTCCTGGTCGTGGCAAATTGGATGACGTTCGTAAATCCAAATTCATGGAAACGATTAGTCAGGTGAATATCGGCGCGTTTCCAATGATGCCTTGCGATGATGCGAATGAGTCGCTACTGAAAGATTTCCTAAGGGAAATAATCACTGATAAGAAATGGGAGAACGATCTGTTGAGTTTGCCGGCACAAAAGGGAATGAGTTTCTTCCCGACAGCTGAGTTGGAGCATGTTGGAACGGTGCTTCAGTGTCCAAATAAAGCAGGCAAAATGATTGAATGTGAGACAGGTTGTTATTTTGCAGCGCGTAGTGGAATTGTTGACAATCCTGAAATTGTCTGTGTGATAATCCATGAAGCGAATGAAACTGTGCCGAATGAAATTGATTCCAATAGCTTGCATCCTAGATTGCACGCACATTGGGTGCTGAAATCATATAAAGTGTCATATAAAGGATATTTGGGATGTGGAGAGGACGCTGTGAAGCAATTGCCAGAAAAGGCACGTGAACAATTGGATTCAAACACTAATTATGAAATCTGGAAACTTATGTAAGGAAAATTGATTTGGCCCAAAAGGTGAACATGCATTAAAATTCTCAATTCACAATTCACATTAACTCAATTAATGCAGAAGGTGGGATTGCATTAACCGACAGAAGAGCCTAGCCAACTGGCTGATTCCGCTGAGCAAAGCTCAGCGGCACAATTCTTATCGCCGCGTTGGTAGCATTTCTAGTGCCGCTGTCGCGGCGCTCATCGCTTCGCATTAATTGAACATTGAAAATTAATTCTGCATTCTGCATTCTGCATTCTGCATTAATTTAGAAATGAGAAATGAATTGCTATTCTGCGATCACATAGACGGCGATGGCAGCTGCGCTGTAATCCTTTGAAAGATTATATGCGAATGTATAGTCTGGATGCTGTCCGGAGCAGTTTCCTATTCCGAAGTCGGCGTTTAGGCCGTTGTTGAAAGCGTTGTATGCAAAGAGAGTGATCTTCTGGGGGAAGAGATGGAGCTGCATGCAACCATAGCTGTTCAGCTCCTGGCCGGGCGTGTCGTCGAAATCGTAGAGATTGGTGTTTGCGTCTGGCAGGTTGGTCGCATTTTCGGTCATGTAGTTGTTGGGCCAGAATTCGATGTTTCCCTCTGGGAATCTGCCATTGGCGATTCCTGCGACGTTTGTCAGGATGTCGAGATTGGCGACCTTTGTCTGGAAAAAGATTCCAGATTTGTATGTCGGAATTCCGATTTTGGTCGGATCGTCGGTGAAGGCATCCATTGCAGCGCCGATGAAGCGCTTATTGCCGTTTTTCAGAGTCGCGGTGACGTAGTAGGCGATTCGCTTGATCTTTCCGCTGATGGAAGCCGCATTGTTGACCGTGTAGTTTGGCAGTCCATTGCTCAGTCCTTTGAAAAGATCGAATTGGTAAACCTGCTGCCATCCTTCGCCCAACTCGTCAAGGACCATTTCAGGCGTTATCTCTTCGCAGAATCGGAAGGCGCCGAGCGGCAGGCTCTCTTCGTTGAAGAGCTTCCCTTCGACGGTCTCATTCCATAGATAACGAACCGCCTTCGGATTGCTTACTTCGGGAGAAGTGACGATGAGATCGGTGCCTTTGACGGTGACATTGGCTGGCTTGAAGGCACCGTCGATTCCTGCAATCTGGAAATCCTGAATCGGTGCGTCGTTCGTGGTTTTCCATGACTCGACGTTTTCGAATTTCAGCACATACGCATTGCCATCGATTGCGTGAGAAACGCATCTGGGGAACTCCGGCTTGAGGTCCTTGAAGCCGTAATCACGCTTCAGAGTAAGATTGGCGAGGCGTTCTCCGACAGGCTGCTTGTCGTGCGGATGGATGTCGCCGAAATTGCCATGGTCGTTGATGACGGCCATGCCGACCTGCGGTTCGTTCTCTTTTGCGAAGGCTTCCTGCGCTTCCCAGAGTTTGGGCAGTCTTTCAGTGTCGCCGCCATAGCGGTATGGCGCGAGCTGCACGAAATAGAATTTGAGTTCTGGATTCTGGAAAATCTGTTTCCAACCGTTGAAAAGTGCCTGCATCTTATGTTTGTAAAGCATTCCGTCGTCGACGTTTGAACAGCCCTGGTACCAGATGGCGCCCTTGAATGCGAATGGCACGAAGGGGACTAGCATCT
Source organism: Lentisphaeria bacterium (assembly GCA_024405235.1). Classification (GTDB taxonomy): domain Bacteria; phylum Verrucomicrobiota; class Lentisphaeria; order Oligosphaerales; family Oligosphaeraceae; genus UBA1724. The sequence goes on along the minus strand of JAKSPA010000156.1, from coordinate 2,521 downwards.
GATTGTAGAGAACCGTAGGATGCTGCGGAGACGACCATGGCTGGAGTTCCTGCGGGAATTCCGGCGGTGGAAGAATTTCCTCTTTGCCCATGACACTCTTGCTTGTATTTGCAAGCCATGCGGCGTAGTCCGCAACCATTTTGGCATTGATTTCATAATAGACGGGATGGCCTGGCAGTTTCGCATTGACCGAACGCGCGATGTCCGCGACCTCAGGGACGGAATCGAATCCGCAAGGGGGTGTCCATGGCTCGATGCGTGTGCCGCTCCAATGGGAGGCGACAAGGCCGATTGGAACGCCAAGCATTTTCTGAAGGCGCACTCCGAAGAAGAATGCCACCGCCGACATCTGTTTTGCCAAATCAGGCGTCAAGGTGTTCCATGACATCTTGAAATTCGTGTTCGGCAGCTTTGCCCAGACGTGTGGATCCATGCGTGAAACGCGAATCATCGCGTTGTCGCCGAATTCGGCGGCCAGTTTGTCTCCGTCGTAATTGCGCCACGCAGGATTATCAGTCCAGAGAGGCATTTCCATATTGGACTGTCCGCTGCACAGCCAGACCTGTCCGATGAGAATGTCATGAACGACGATATCGTTGATGGTCATGTCCTGCGGCGTTGCATTTGCATCCATCGGTGCCAGACGCACCATCCATTTGCCATTTGCGTCTGCAGTTGTTTCAAGTGTCTGTCCCGCAAAGGCGATTCTGACGGTCTCTCCCGCATCGGCGGTTCCCCACACCGGCACCTGCATGTTCCGCTGAAGAACCGCTTTGTCGCAGAAAATTGATGCTGGCACGACGTTTCCGATCAAATCGGCGCCGAGCAGAACCAATGCAATGGCAAGAACGAATGTCTGGATTTTTTTCATCTTTGACTTTTTGTGGTGATGTGAGTATGGATGACAGGAATTCGTGAATGGTCTTGTCGCTGTAGAAGACAGGCTATTCCATGAGCCAGAGGCCTTTTGCGCCGACGACGATCATTTGCAGAGCGATGGCGCTCAGAATCAGTCCTGTGATTTTGCTGAGGATGGTGATGTTCGCATGTCCGAGCGCTTTGTTTATCTTGTCGGAGACCATGAGCATGAAGCCGATCGAACAGCATGCCATGATGATTGCGACGGAAGTGATCAGTTTCCCCTGCATGTCGTGAGTGGTTGTTCCCATGACCATGAGCGCACCGAGAGTCGCTGGACCTGCCGTGATAGGCGTGGCGAGCGGGACGATGGCCAGGTCAAGCAGTTCGTCCGCCTTTTTGTCCGTCTTTTTGTCAGGGGCCTTTCCGAGCACAAGCGATACGGCGGTCAGAAGGAGGAGGGCGCCTGAGCCTGCGCGGAATGCATTCACTGTGATTCCGAAGATTTTCATGATGTATGTTCCGGCAAGAAAGATCGTCAGTGTCACGGCGGAAGCGCCGAGCGTGATTCTGCCGGCAAGCTTTCTGCGGAGTTGCGGTTGGACGTCGTTTGTCAAGGCGATGAAAGTGCCTAGTACAAAGAAAGGCGTAAGGAGGAAGAAAAGCTTCAGATAGAGTGAGAAACCTGTTTGGACAATTGAGAGCATGATTTTCGTTTTTTTTGCGTGTGTATGGAACTAATGGCGATTATGCCAGAAACTTGGCAGAATGACCACAAGAGCGGTGTAGAGTTCGAGGCGTCCTGCAATCATTGTGAAGGCAAGAAGGCATTTCGCGGACGGTGTCATCCATGCGTAAGTAGCCGATGGTCCGACTTTTGCGAGGCCTGGTCCTACATTGCTGATTGCGGAAATGGCTGCCGAAAGCGCTGTCTCGAAATCCATTTCGGAGAGATACGGCAGCAGGAACGTGCAGATTCCAAGCGTTGTGAAGTAAATGACGACGAAAGCCATTGTCTGACGGACGACTGGCATTTCGACGCGGGCCCTGTTGAGCATGACGTTCGGCATAAGATGCGGGCTGAGCTTGCGTTTCGCATCTCCGAGACTTTGCTTGGCAACGACGATGAGTCGTGCGACTTTGATGCCGCCGGAGGTGGAGCCGCCGCAGCCGCCTGCAAGCATTAGAATGAGCATTAGCATCGGCAGGCCAGGCAGTTGCCATGTGAGATAGTCCGATGTGGAGAAGCCTGTGGTGCTCATGATGGAAACAACTTGGAAGGCCGACGCTCTGGCAAGCGGTTCCCATTGATGCGGCAGGGGCGAGTTGTCCGTATAGGCTAGTGCGAGTTGCGGGCGCGAGTGTAGTTGAAGCGTGAAAATGAGCGTTGCCGCAAGCGCCATGAAGAGGAATGTCCTGAACTCTTCGTCCTTGAGATATTCGAATTTGCCTTTCAGCGCGAGTTTCAGCATAAGCATGAAATTGCATCCGCTCAGGAACATGGCGATGATGGCGGCCCATTGCAAGGCTGGCGATTTGAAGTAGCCGAAGCTTTCCGTGTAATTGCCGAAACCGCCTGTGGCCACGGTGGAGAAGGAATGGCAGATCGCATCGAACCAGTTGTCCATGCCAATGGAACGATATGCCACGGCGACCAGTGCGG
>JAKSPA010000155.1 GCA_024405235.1 Lentisphaeria bacterium | reverse complement strand
CCAGCCGCTCACTCAAGCGCTTCGGAAAGCTTTGCGGCCAGAGATATTAGTTTATCGGCGTAGAAGGCTGTGTTTTCGTCTCTGTTGGCAGGATCGATTTCTTCCTCCAATTTGCTGTTGGAGACGACTGGCACGGATTTCTTCGTGCCAGTGACGTAGTATCGCAAAGAATCTCCTGCTTTGTATTCTTGTTTGGAGCGCGCGGCGAGTTCATATACGGCGGAGCGTTTACCTTTGCCGGTTTCAAGCGCCTTTTGGTAGTTCTCCACCGTCTGCGTGAGATTTTCCTTTTTCAGGAAATCGCTTATCGGCCATGCGTGGGCTGCAATCGCGTCGAGATATTTGTCCTTGAGGGCCTCGATCGATTTTGCATTGTTCAGGAGAATCTCGCCAATTGCCTCTTTGATGAAACGTTGCTGGAAAGGCTCTATGCCGCGGGAGCGCAGAGCAGCGCCATGCAGTGAGATTCTTCCGTTTTCTTCCAGCAGGGCGTAGTTCTTGCTCTTGTATGAAAACATTGCCTGATAGATGCCGTCGAGTTCCAGTTCGATTCCTGCAGGCAGTTCGTCCTGGATTTGCTTTCGCATCTGCTGCGGAGTGGCGCCTGCAGGGGGGACGAAATAAATGCCATCGGTGTCCATTTCCAGTGTGACGGCGCCTGCGGCTTCCAGATGTTCACGCATTCTTGTAAGGATTTCGCGTCCTGTTGCCGTGACTTTCTGAGCGAGCGCGAAATCATTGAAGGTGCCTTGGGCGAATCCCAAATAGCCGTAGAAGGAATTGATGAGAATCTTGAAGGAATTCTGCAGCGCTTGAAATTCGTCTCTTTCTGCCTGCGTTTCCGCCGTTCGCGCGGAGTCCTTTGCCTGAAGTCTGAAGGCTCGGAAGCGTTCGAGCAGATGGGCGAATATGCCCTTGAAATCGCTGGCAGGCGACCATTTGTCCATAAGAATGATGGACGGATATAGCGAGCGGACGTCCAGATGCCATGCGGGGCGGTGGACACCCGTGGTGCATACGGCGGTTAGAGCGCCTTCGAATGGTATCGCGTTCTGCGGCGACGGCAGAGCGCATTTCGCATTCAGATATTCGGCGCAGAGCATTGCGTCGATTCGTGTCGCGGTTCCGCGGACGACGCAGTTCTGGTATGTGATGGGAAGAAGCTGCGTCTGATAGAAGAAGCTCGGCGCTATGATGCGTGAGAGACCATCGGTTTCGCGGACATCGTCCAGATTGTATTCTGCGACCTCAAGTGGATTTTCGTCATAGCGCTGCGTCAATTGGTCTCCTGGAATGTAAACGCGGCCCTCTCTTGCGATTCCGTAGTATTTCGCGCAGTATTTCAGACCATAGGATTCGAGATCGCGCTTGGAGACATCGGCGAGCATCACAAGATGCCATGTGTCCACGATATGCCGTCCGTAGGCATCGTATCGTCTGTAATTTATGACGCGTTCCGCGATGGTGAGGCGGCTGGGGCGGCTTTTTGCCACTCTGCCATGTCTGCCGATGGCGAAAGGAATCTTGAAGCGCCTGCAGCGTTTTTCGATATAGTCGAGATCGAAGGTGAAGAGATTATGTCCTTCGATTACGTCTGGATCCAGTTCCTGTATTTTTGATAGAACAGTTTGAAGCAGTTCCTTTTCGCCGCCGCATTCGGCGGTCGAGAAGCAGTGTTCGTATCCTGTCGAATCCTTCAAGGCGATCATGAATATTTCGTCTCCAGCGACATTCGCGTTGCAGAATTTTCCCGGAATGGAGCTTCTGCATTCGATGTCGAGCTGCATTCTCCGCAGCTGGTTGAATTCCATGCCGCGGAATAGTCGGATTCTCTGGTCGATGAGCGCCTGCTGGACCAGTTCCGAGAAGACTCTGTAGGGTGCAAGAGGTGAAGAGTAGGATTGTCCCGTGGTCTTCTTAAGGCTCTTCAGGGCTTCGTCGTATGCGGCGATATCTTTGAAACGGACGATGAAACGATGCGTGCCGACGCCTTCAAGCGCTTCGATGGCGGCGACGCCGTCCAGAGTTTCCGCCAGTTCGCGTCCGCTTGTCAGCAGCCATGGATTGAATGGCAGTTTCATCGACGTTGCATTCGCGCCGTCCTCGCTGCGCTGGAATAGCTCCAGAGAGCCATCGTCGTCAATTTCCGCGGCGACAATGCGCTGAAGTGGAGCGGGGAGCAATTCTTCTAGTGCTTTAAGGCAATCCATATCGATGTGGTTTTTTTGATTGAATCATTTTATGAAATGTCACGAAGCGAAATGTAACGTCTTTTTTGCGAAATGCATAACAATCTTTGTTTTTTTAGGTATAATTTTGTTGAAATATCAAAAAATACTTAGATAAAATCGATTTGCGAATGGCAGATTTTCAAAAACGCATTATTCTATGGACATGTCATGGATGATGGACAATTCATTTGAGGAAGGAGTGACCAGGCGCTGCTGGTGGCTGCGTGCCGATTATCTTGCGCTTGTGGTCGAGGGATTGTTGTTGAGCATCGGCGTGGCATTCATCTATGGCGCTGGTCTGGAGGTCGGTGGCGATCTTGCCGGCAAGTGGCACAAACAGCTTGTGTGGATTGGCCTCGGAAGCATATTGTACATAATGATAGCGTCGATCGACTACCATCTTTTGGCGCGCAAGAGCCTCTGGGGGTATTTGTTCGGCGTTTTTCTTCTTCTCGTGGTGCTGCTTTTCGGAAAGACGTTGAACAATACGCGCGGATGGCTGCGGGTGCCAGGTGTCGGCTATCTTCAGCCTGTTGAACTCGCCAAGCCTCTTACGCTGCTCTTTCTGTCATGGCTAGGCACGCGTCCGTCGCTTAGAAACAGCAGGTTCGGCGAATGGCTTCCCGTGCTTGCGCTTTTTGGAATTGTGATGGTTCCTGTCGGATTGATATGCCTGCAGCCTGATGTCGGAACGGGCTTGGTGTTCTTCCCGTTCACGCTGGTGCTCGTCTTTCTGACTGGACTGCGAAAGCGGTGGTTCGTGATAGGCGCAGGCGTGCTTCTGATGTCCTTTCCTTTGGCGTACATGTGCATGAAACCCTACCAGAAGGACCGTGTGAAGGTCTTTCTGGAGACACCTGCCCGCAAGTGCGTTCTGGTGATGTCCGCCGTCCTGCCGGAATCAGCGGCGAATCGGCTGGAGAAAAACGTCGATGAATTTTTTGCGCAGGGCGCAGGGGAAAAGAAACGGGACGATTGGAATGCCGTGCAGAGCATGCTCGCCGTCGGCTCCGGTGGACTTTCCGGAAAGGGCTATCTGAAAGGGACGCAGCATGTGCTTGGATATCTTCCGAAGACGATTGCTCCGACCGATTTCATCTTTTCAGTCATCGCCGAGGAGACGGGATTTCTTGGCGGTTCGTTTATCATTGCGCTGTATGCGGTTCTGATGCTTTGCATTTGCCGCACGGCGGTTCTTTCCAGAGACAGGCTTGGATGCTTTCTGGCAATGGGCGTCGCGGTGATTTTCGCAACGCATATCGTCATCAACATATCAATGACCATCGGCGCCGCTCCGATTGTCGGAATTCCTTTGCCTTTTGTTAGTTACGGCGGCTCGTTCATGCTTGGGACCATGATGCTGGCCGGAATCGTCCAAAGCGTGAACATTCATAGAAATCCGAGTCCTGAGGATATCGCATTGATGGCGGCGAACCAGAATGACGAGGAGGAAAACTGACGATGTTCGGATTAGACGACGATGATGATCGCAGTGCGCTTGAGCGCTTTCTCGTGCCCAGTTTCAATGCCTGTTTCTGGCTGCGTCTTGGAATTCTCTGCGTCGTCACGGTGCTCGTTGTTCGTTTTGTGGCGACGCCCGCCTTCACGAATGGCGCGAGCATGCTTCCGACGTATGGCGAACATCAGTTCGTTCTCATCTGGCGTCCGACATTCTGGTTCAGGAAGCCGCGTGTCGGTGACGTCGTGGCTGTAAGATACATAGGCCAGAAGGTGATGTATTTCAAGCGCGTGGTGGCTTTGGAGGGGCAGACCGTGGAGTTTCGGGAGGGACGGCTTTTCGTGGACGGCAAGGAGTGCACGGAATTTTGGGCAACCGCCACCGAATGCGATTGGAATATGTCCATGCGCGAAGTCCCTGCAGGAGAGGTGTATCTCGTAGGCGACAATCGTTCGATGCCGATGGAAAATCATCTCTTCGGTCATGTTACGATGGATAGAATCGTCGGGACGCCGCTTTGGTGAAAATGATAGTTTTTTGAAGCAATGAAACGCGAAATAGAACCAAAATACTGGACATACGATCTTGGAAACGGCTGGACTGCGATGGCTGGAAAGACGGATGTCGACAACGATCTTGTGAGTTTCAGGGTTGCGTGTCCTACCGACTATTGGTTCCATTTAAGCGGGGCGCCGGGAAGCCATGTGCTTTTGCGCGGCCCTGAAGGAGAGACGGCGACACGCGAGCTGCTTCATGCGGCGGCTGCGATCGCGGCCTACCATAGCAAGGCCCGCAATGCGGGAACAGTCAGCGTGGATTGCTGTCTTGCACGGGACGTGAGCAAGCCTGCGCATGTCCCTGCGGGCACCGTGAACATATCGCATTCGAGAAGCATTCGCGTGAAGCCCGCGCTGCCGCCTGGTTATCAAGTCTGATTCAACGCGAAGCGCGCAGGCTGTTTCCGCCACAGTCGTCTTCTAGCATGTTCAATTCATTGTACATCCATGTGCCTTTCTGCAAAGGCGGCAAATGCGACTATTGTGCATTTGCCTCGCAGGGGTGTTCCACGCGCGATGAGCGCAGGGCGTATCTTGACGGATTGGCGGCAGAGTTCAAACGCAACGCGTCTGCGTGCGCGCCGTTGCGTTCCATATTCATCGGCGGCGGGACTCCCAGTTCGCTAGAGGCTGATGAACTCTCCGAACTGCTCTCGTCCGTCCGTGCCAATTTTGACATGTGCGACGATTGCGAGTGGAGCTGCGAGGCGAATCCGGAATCGCTTGACGATGAGAAGCTGTCGATTGCCATGGAAGGCGGGGTGAATCGTCTAAGCATGGGCGTTCAGTCATTCAGCCAGAAG
>JAKSPA010000154.1 GCA_024405235.1 Lentisphaeria bacterium | reverse complement strand
CACCGCGGAATCGACGTCGTCGCCTAGACCGACTTGAAATTCGTCAACAAGTTTCTTGTTTTCAAGCAGTGCGATGCGAACAAACGGGACTTGGTCCTGCGATAGTTTCAGCTGGACGGGCGGCAGAATCGTCGGATTTTTTGCCAATTCCACGCGAACCGACACTGCATCGTCTTCTGCAAGACGCATGGCCATTTGCGGAGTCAGTTTCCTGCTGGAAGCGCATGCGAGTCTGGCAAGGCAGTTCGGATTCAGCGCGAGCTGTCGCAGAACCATTCCGTCCTGCGAGCCTTCCAGCGTTTCCAGAATGCGCGACGGCGTATTTGGCATGGAGGCCAGAAACAGTTCCACGCCTGGAATCGTGAGATCTTTGGAGAGTTCGCGCAGAAGTCCAATGTCGAGCGCAACCCCCTGCATGCAGGTGCGGATTGCGCCAGCTACGTCATTCTGAATAAGTTGTAACAGTTCGTCCTTTGTCAAAATGGTTCAATTTAAATGCATCCAAATGACGTATAAGAAACTTATGGATGCAAGGTTGGCGTGAGTGTCGCAAAAGAGATTCCTGTGCTGTGCTTTATTGATTCTGAGCAGACACAGTAATTCACCAAGGCATTTATTTACTATAATTTCCCTAGAGCAAATTGCCGTTAATTGCGACGGAAAAAGTTCGGTGGAATATGGCCTATCCACTCCCACATGGTCCATCCCATCCGCAGGGCCTCTGCTGTGAGGCCGTTGCAATTCACGGCATCCGCAGGACAAATTGCCAGACAATGTTGGCAATTCAGTCAATGCCATTCGTCTTTCTGGAGCCTTATATCAGCTGTGCATCTGAACGTAAGACGTTTAATTTCAAATGTTTTTGATATGGGCAGGACATGGCTCGCCTGTCTTCGGCTTGTTTTTCAATGGCTTGTCTGCCGGCTTCCATGACATCGGGACAGCATGTCAATCCAAGATAGTTGTTGGAACCAAGCATGATGCGGCGCTTGCCTTCCATGATCACTTCCGGTCCTTGCATGAATACAAGCATGGAAATATGGATACTAACCCGCAGCACGCGCTTCATCGGCTCGAATGTCATCGTGGCATTTTTGCAGAATATCCATAATTGCTATCTTGGATTGTGTTAGCCTGGACTCTGTGTTGCGAACTCTGACGAAGAGTCCGTCATGACAGATTGTCAAGGGCGGCTTTGATCAGCACGTTCGCAGCATTCGGGGCAGGTGAGTTCACGCCGGCTTGGACTTCATAGCCGCCGCGCTCGAAGCATTCAGGCATTGGAATGTAGTCGGAGGAACTCTGCGCCAATTCGATGACGAATGTGTATTTGCAGGGGCTTTCATTGCGAATCGCACGTGAGATGCCGTTGAATGGCTCGCCTGGCAGGGAGGCGAACGCAAGCTGCTTGCCAAGCTTGATGGATGTGATGCGGCAGCTGTGGGAGGGAGTGCTCTTCTCGCGGCAGTCGATGACGCGCTGTGCGAAGAAGCGCAACGCCGCAGGAACCTTGTTGGCAAGATCCTGACTCTCCAGATCGCCGTCCTTCTTGATGTCTGGGACTGTCTCAAGCGTGTGCTTTGCTTCAGCAAGTTCCGCATCGCTGATCTGGCGGTGCGGAATGACGACCGTGCCGTTCTTGACGATCACGTCGTCTTCCGTGACTGGTTCAAGATCGTTCAGGGCATCCAGCACGATGGCGGCATAGCCTTTTCCGATGCGATTGGCCTCCTTGTAGCTGCTCTGCATGATCTTCTGGTTGAAATCAAAGTGGTTCAAGTCGCCAGATGCGTCATCCACAACCAGCACAGGCAGACTGCATTGGAGCTTGTACTGTATTTCCTGTGTGAAGCGTCCATACCAGTCAGCGGAGACAGTGTTGCCGCCGATGGTGTCGCCGTGGTTGCCGATATTGCAGAGCAGGGCGCTGATGCGGCCGTTCTGAACGACCTTCAGTATGTTGATTGTTCGGTCGAAACCGCTTTCGGGACGTTCGATGTCTGGATTGCACCAGCCTGGATTTGTGACGATAGTGCCGTTCTTCATCCAGTATCTGCGGACGAATGCGTATGGATTGTTGTAGACGCTTCCTGCATAGACCTCCGCCGGCAGAAGATTCATCACGGCGCGTTTGACGGCGCGCAGGGACGCCTCTACTGTCATTTGGTAGGCGTATTCGGCGATATCTTGTTGGCAGTAGCTTGGTTTGTTGGTTATGAACTGTGGTCCAGTGTGCGTGTGGGTGGCGGAGACGATCATTGCGTCCGCCAGTTCGTCGCCCAACTCTTTGCGGAGTCCCGCTTCGATGTCGTTGAAGAGTCTTTCGCAGCATGATTCCAGATCCAGGGCCAGAAAGCCGAAGCGTTTGCCCTTTGATTCGAAGACCATAGCCTTCGCCATTAGATCGTCGTACATGCCATCGTTGGGACGTGCGTTGAAGTAGCCTGCCAGTCCGACGCCGACAGGAGGAGTGATGATTTCTTGTGCGTAACCTGCTTTGAACATTATGCCTTCCCTGCCGAAACCGTTTTCAGCGAAATGGTTTTGTTTGTGTAGTGTTTTGATTAATTCAGCGTTTTTTTCAGAATTCTAGTTAGGCTTTCGCCGTCTAGTGAGTTGTTTTCGATGAAATCACCGCGCGAATAGTCATTCCAACTGGATAGAAGGATGACATTGCATTGGATTTGGCGGATGGCATCCAATTGGTTCTGAAGACTGCCGCCGCGTTTGCGTTTTATGAGCCATTCGCCTTGAGGCGTACATTGAGCCGCGCGGCACCAGATGTATTCTCCAGATGGTTGAAGCACCTCTGGAAGCGGCGTGTCTGGACATTCCGGCAATTCCTTTCCAAAGCGCATGAGCGAGATGGCTTCTTCATGTTCTGCGTCGCGAATGCCGAATTCGCCGTCAATCAACACGACGGGCTTGTCGTTTTTCATGAGATACGATGGAATGGAATTCAATTCCAGGGCTTCAAGATATTGCTCAAGATTGTCGCGTTCAAGCCGGAGGTTATTGTCGGCCACAAGCGAAAGAACGATCTTTGTCTTTTGTTCGTATGCCTTGGAGCCAAAGAACTTGAAGCGTTCCAGAAATTCATTGTCCATGAGTTTCTGTGGTGTGGTTTCGATAATCACGACATCGATTCCGCAGAATGCGATGCGCGACAGATCGCGCTCGATTCTCAGATTCGTCCAGCCGTTGTCCATCGGAACTGGTCGGACTCCAAGACGGAATTGTGCATCATGGTCTGTTTCAGGAACATATCGCACCCATATCTCGGCTTGGCAAGGCGGCTGAATTGCTTCCGCATTTTGCGGTTGGCGATATGTGAAGCATGATTCAAGCCCAAGCAGAAGAATTGTCAGAAGAAAACAAAAACGCATTTTCAATTGAGTGTTCTGTCAGTTTATCTATCTTACCACCAACAATATCCAGCGAATTCAAGCGCTTGTCGCCTGTCAAGATAGTCGCTGTATTTTTTCTGATGCGAGGTCCAGAGCGCTTCGGCGCCTGCAACAAGTCGCGGGAAGAGTTTCGTGCCGACGCGCCATTCTGGAACCACTTCTGTCCATAGTGGCAGGGTGCCGCCAATCAGCCTGTCGCCGAGAACTTTTTCCATGTGGCATGCCGGATTGGCCATATATACGGCTTCTTCCATAAGCATCGGCATCCAGTGCAGGCGCGGTTCGTTTGAAGATTGCGGATAGTCGATGTAGTATGAAACATCCATTGAGGAAATGACAAGATTTTTGCCTTCGTCATGATGTGCGCAGTTGTACATATTGCCTGCGTTACCCCAGCACTGAAGGATGTTCTTTGGAGTCAGGACGGCTTCGGTTTGCCATGAAATAGGCGTTAGGCCCTTGTCGACTATGTATTGCGAAAGTTCCCGCATGAACCACTCTTCAAGCTTGCGCGGAGTCGATAGACCGAGAGCCTTCATCTTTGCTTGACATTTGGGGCACTGGCGCCACCATCCGTCCCATGCCTCGTCGCCTCCTATGTGGAAGTATTTGCTTTCAGGAAAGAGCGCGAACGCTTCATCGTAGCGTGCTTTGACGAAAGCCATGGAGGCTTCGCCGCCGAGGCAGATTTCGTTGCCGTAGCTATCTGGCAGACAACGCAGTTCTGGATGAAGAGACAACGCGCCGTGGTTGTGTCCCGGGAAATCGATCTCAGGGATGATTTCAATTGCGTATCTTTTTGCAAACGAACGTATTTCTGCAATATCTTCTTTCGTGTAAAAACCTTTGTCAAGGCTTCCGATAGCATTGAGTTCAGGGCATCCGTCGCTTGGTAGTCGCCATCCATGGTTGTCGACCAAATGCCAGTGGAAATAGTTCATGCGTAGGCGGCTCATTGCTTTCAGAAGCCGCTTGACTGTCGCTACGCTCTGGAAATGTCTTGCGCAGTCGATCATCATGCAGCGGAATTTGAAATTCGGCCTGTCTTCGATCACGCCGCATTCCAGCAGTGCCTGGTCACGGCCATATCTGAAGGCCAGATAGAGAAGCTGCTCCATGGTGCCCATTGCATAGACAAAACCTGCATAGTCGCCATAGGCTATGGAAATCTTTTCTGGCGTGACTTCTATGGAATATGCTTCTGCTCCGAGGGCGCTGTTTTCTATGGCGAAAATCTGTGCTGCTGAATCATCTATGATCGCTTCCACGCCGAATGTCTTGAAGACAGGCAGCAACCATTCGCCTATGATTCCTGCTATCAGTATCTTGTCACCGAATTTGAACTCACCGGAACTCAATTCGGCCTTTTCAGGTTTTGGAACAACGCCAAGAAGCGCAGGCGGTAGAGTGACGTAGTCTGATGGACGGGGCATGGTGTGGCTCGGAATGCAATGTTCATTGTGGAGGATATGGAATATTAATAGAATATAAAGCGATTTGGAAAACCTGAATAGATTTGGTTAATATCATTTTTTTGATTTTGTCGGTAATGTGCGATAACCTTATGATGAAATTAGATGGTGGGACCAATCGGACTAATCGGACTAATCTGACTAATCGGACTAATCAGACTAATCGGACCAATCGGACCAATCGGACCAATCGGACCAATCGGACCAATCGG
>JAKSPA010000153.1 GCA_024405235.1 Lentisphaeria bacterium | reverse complement strand
TCGGTGGGAGGTTCCGCATGGTCACGGAGATCTTGACTGAGTTCGGGGGTGTAAACGGATTCGAGGACTTCAAGAGCCTCCATAGGCGAGTTCGTCATCACGCGATAGCCAGGCGGTAGATGCCATGATGTGTTGACATGGTCGATAAGGAACATCTGGAAGCCGAGCTTGTGATAGAGATACATCGCCTTGTGGCTCCATGTCTGCGTGTGAAGATAGATGTCCGTCTGCGGACCGACGCTTGGATAGAGGCTTAGCGCCTTCGCAATGACGGCGCGTCCGAGGCCTTTGCCCTGGTGCGCGGGATCTGTCGCGATCCACTGCAGCCATCCCTTGAGGCTCAGCGAACTTTCCATGAACCATGCTGTGGCGGTGGCGACTGGCGTGCCTGTGGAATCACAGACGAACATGCATCTCCGCTTAAGTTCGTCGCGATACGGATCGCGGTAGTCGTGGTTGAAATATTCCAGAGCCTTTTCGTAGGACGGAAATTCCAATACGGTGGATTCCAGCCGTGCCCAATGCTCTTCGTCGCCGTCTTCGTAGAGGTGATATGTGTAGCCTTCAGGCAGTTCTGGAACTTTTATGGACGGTATGTTCTCGCGGCGGAGTTTCATTATGAAACCCTCGTATTTCAGAGATTTGTCTAGCATGATGGTAGAAGTGAGTGAAGGTGGAGTGGAGGGACTGTTCTATTCGCAAGGTCGCGTGGATGGTGTTTTTCACTGCGCAACAAGCGAGGCTTTCGGGAGAATGAACGGCACGTGCGAGACTTTCGTGCCCAGCCAACGCCGTTCAAGGAGGTTGAATACATCGCCGCAGAGTTGCAGCTCAAGGCGGTTGTCGGTTTGTTTGAGGAGGCCTTTGGGAATGGCGAGCGCGCCGTTCTGCCAGATTCTGGCGCCGAGATTGACGCCGTTGAGGACGGCGGATAGGGGCAGTTGAGTTTCTTCGAGTGCAAGCGCGGCGGCCTTTTCCGGCAGAGCGCAGTCGAAAGTCGTCTCGATCCGCAGAGTGTCTGCGAATTTCGGGAACCCCTGCGTTTCCAGCTGTCCGCATGAAAGCGATGACGGCGTCGGCAGAATGGTGGCGTCTTCGGCCACTGCGAAATCGCCGAGCAGGAGAGGCGGTTCGATGCCGTCCATGAGCATATTGAAATGCGTGCGGATGCCGTAGCGTTCCGTGAACCATTTGGAAAGCGGTAGCGTGATTTCAAGACGATTTTCGCCTTGACGGCAGTATTTGGCAATTGGAACGACGATGTTTTCGGGATCGACGAAGGTCTCGTGATGCCACGCTTCGACGCTCTGTCCATTTACTGTCAGATTTTCGAAAGGCTTCTGATCAAGCCAGATTCGCAGGTCGTCGGGAACGCTTTCTTTGATTGTGAAGGTCGCCTGAAGCGTGATTGATTTGCGCTCTTCCGGATCGAGTCTGATGCTGCAGGCGCCGTTGTTCTGGAGGATTTGGTCTGCTTCGCCGTTTTCCAATGCGGCGAGTTTCAGAAGCGTTGAATTTCGAACTCTTCCTGCGAGTTTCCATCCATCGCGTGGAAGGGTCTGAAGCGCAGTTTGGGGAAGGCCGTAGATAGGCGAATCCGCTTTGGGCGCATCGGTTGTCAGCAATAGCGATTCGCCCTCAAGAAGACGAATCGTGGCCGAAGTGGCGTCGGAGCTCTGCTGCGGAATGGTTGTCGCGCTTTTTTCGGACGTCCATGCGAACAGGTCGCCATTTTGAGCGATGGCGGATTCGGCCATTGAGACGAAAGGTCCTTCGATCGTGAAGATTTTCTCGCCTGGCGTGGCGTTTGTCAGGAAGAGCGCGCTCCATGCGCCGTCGCTTCGCAGATGCGACAGGACATGATTGGCGTGCTGCCCTTTGAGGGTGTATTTCGGTGGCAGGGCGTCATTCAGCGCACTCGCGAGTTGCTGCGGAAAATGCAGAGCCATCGGTTCGAACGCGAGCGTGCGAAGCGGTGCGGTCCGCCGTGCTTCCGCGTCGTGTTTCAAGGGGATTGCAGGCGCATCTCCGACGGCTATGAGAATGCCTCCCTTTTCGGAAAACTCCTGCAGCTGCGCCCAAACTGCATCGTCAAGCGCATGACATTGCGGCAGGATTATGATTTTGAAGGCGCTGTTCGGCGCGAGCAATTCGCCGTCGGTTGAGATTTCGCTTTCAAGAATGACATCCTCGAAAAGCACTTCGAAATCGCGATGATTTTGCACGAGTGCATCGAGTGTGGCGAGGATCGCCTCTGCGCAGTCGCCCTTCGGTGGCAGCGGTGTTGTCTCTTTGCGAATGGATGTGTCCTTGCAGATGTCCGAATACGCGAATTTCGCGGAGAGCGGATTTAGCACGGCGATTTTCGTGTCGGTCCGTCCCCTTGAATTGAAGGCGGCCATCCGTTCCATGTATTTTGAGAGCATATCGTAGTGCTTCCAATATGGCTGTGCGGCATCCAGAGCGCAGACGTGTTTTCTGAAGTCAGTCATGCTGTACGGGCGTGCGGGATTCATGATGCTAATGCCCATCGCGTACATGAAATCGAAGGCGATTTTCTGCTGCGCCGGCGGTGTGCCGTCTGGACCCAGTTCGCAGATTCCTGAGCACTCGCAGATCGTGTCGGTTGCGCCGTTGTATCGCGCCGTGGAGGAGGGCTGTTTTGCGGAATAGATGAGATTTCTGGACCATTTGGCCGTTCCAGGGCACATTCCTGCCTTTTCGGCGAAATTGTTTTCGCAGTAGAGAAAATCCGTGCCTGGAACATGCAGATATTTCTGCAGGAGATGTATGTCTCCAGTGGCTGTGGTCATAAGCCTTTGGCAAGACGGTTCTTCCGGCCAGCAGTGTCCCGAGAGCATAAGACCATTTGCTTCGCAGAATTCGTGCAACTGACCTGTGAAGGCCTCTGCAAAACGCGTCGAAACAAGACGCCAGAAGTCGTATCGGAATTGCAGCGCGTCGTTGTTCCGCTCGAAAAGCGTCCAGAGAAGCGGCGTGCAGTCGTAGCCGTATTTCTCACGGAAGGCATCGAAGAGGCCTGGCGTCCATGGACAATCGCCTGTCTGGAAAGGCGACACCATCGTCGGTTCGTCGAAGAAGAATCCGACGATGGTCTTTCCGAAAGCATCGGCAAAGCGCTGACGATAGGGCTCGTAGTTGAACGACATCCACGCACGGACGGCTTCTGGATTCAGCGCATCGAGAATGCCAGGCTGATTCCATGTGCCGCTGGTGCCCATTGCGCAGAAGAACCTGTCCTCTACGAGCGTCTTTTCCAGAATCACAAGACGCTGCGGAAGAGCGGCGCCGTTCTTGTACACGTCGGCTGTCGATATGGCTTCAGGCGTCTTGCTGTCTGCATTGAAAACACCGCACCACAGATATTCCTTTTCCGTATCTGGCGACCATGTTTCGCCAGACGCGAGAGTGATTTCGGTGCGACGCATTGTGCGCATGCGATATTGCGGAAAATCGCGACAGAGACGACCGCCAGACGCGCCGCTTGGCCAGCTGAGTTCGTCGTAGAGCCAGAAACGCATTCCGCGCGATGCGCATTCCTTCAGCAGAAATGCGATGAAATCAAACCACGCTTCCGTTAGGAAGTCAGGCGACTCGAGACCAAAATTCGGATAGAGGAAGAACTCTGTGACGAGTTTGTCCTGAAAGTCGTCCAATTGTCGCCGTGCCTCTTCTTCAGTGAAGCGCCCATTGAGGGTCCACCAAGGGATTACTGCGGCAGGTTTTTTATGTGGAAAATGCATGATGCTGAATGCTATGCCTGCAAGAGAAACAGGCGCTTTGGAAATGCAGCGGCGAAAATCGCCGCGCAAAGGACGGCCCGCCCACCGCTTGAATCAGGCGCGGAAGCCGTCCTGTTCTGTGCTCGCGAACCATTCGCGAGTTTACTATTTGAGTGTCTTTCCGTCCCACGTATGGACGAAATTGCCGCCCTTGTACCAGATTGTGTCGAAACCTGCCTCAAGGGCTTCAGGCGTGGCGAAGGCCTTCCAGATGTCCTGGTCGCTTGCTTCCGCCGAGAGAATCGACCAGCCGCCGTCCTTCCAGACGAGCGCTCCGTCGTTTTCGCGTATTTCTGGCAGCGGCTTTCCGTATTTCGCGGCGATGGCGTCGCGTTGTTCGGCTGTCAGGAGACCAGGCAGAGGAATATATGCCATCTTCCAGACAATCGGCTGGTTGATGAAATCTCGCATGGTGACGAAATCCACGCCATGTCCTGTGCGCATGAGTCTGTCTCGTGCGTATCCTGCGAACTGTCCGACCTGCGCCTCTGGAATTCTCCATGCACGCGTGAATTCAATGAAATTGACTGCCATGGCGATCTGGTCGTCGCCGCCGATTTCGTTTGCGGTGAGTCCCATGGTCATTTCGTTGTCTTCGCGGATGGTTCGCCAAAGTGCGGGATGATCGTACCAGTTGATGATTGGATGCAGCGCGAGATAGCGAACGAGCGCACCGTGTGCGGCGCAGAAGTAGCGTATGCGGCGATTGTCGAGAATGGATGTGTTCATCGAACTCAGAGTGACTCCTGAACCGTCGTTGTAGCCAGGCGTGAGGCAGTTTCTGATGTCGTTTTCGCCGATGGGCAGGATGTTATGGAGGCGTGCGCTTTCCACTGGATACATGAAGCCGTGCGAGCGCTGCATCGGGCGGAGACCATACGAGAGCGGGCAGGATTCCATGTCTATGGTTCCGCGGTCGTAGATGTTCTCGATGCCGAGATGTCCTGCAAGGAGCAATCTCATGTTGGATCCTGCGTATTCCATTCCGTATCCGAAATAGAATGCGAATGTGTATCTGTCTCCGAAATGCTTTTTGAATTCATTTGAGAAATAGATCAAATTCTCCGCCTGCCGTTCGGCGACGAAGCGGAAGAATACGTCGCGCGCATGGGCGGTGGATTCCTTGCCGTCATAGGTCCATGGATAGTCGAGCGCGGGATCGTCAAGACTCACGCGCGGTTCGATGTTGTTTGCGGTCTGATATTCGTCAAAGACACGCCGCGCCACGGGTGAGCAGTCGCGTTCGCCGACGTCTTCGCCCCACAGCTGGAATTCGCCGCCCCTGAAGCCCATGATGAGAACGCC
>JAKSPA010000152.1 GCA_024405235.1 Lentisphaeria bacterium | reverse complement strand
CAAGATACTCCTGCGCCGTGTAGTTCCTGTGCATCAGCTTCAGTATGCGGTCGCTGCCGCTCTGGACAGGCACGTGGAAGGACTTGCAGACTTTCGGCAGCGTCGCGATAGCTTCCACGAAGCGATCGTTCATGAATCTGACGTGCGGCGACGTGAAGCGTATGCGTTCAATGCCATCGACCTCCTGAAGTGCTTCCAGAAGATCCGCGAAGGCCGAGAATTCAGGCGTGTAGATTCCATCCTTTCGCGCTTCGGCGACGCCGTATGCTGTGATGTTCTGTCCGAGCAGCAGGATTTCGCGCGTGCCTGTGTCCGCAAGCATCTTCGCCTCTTCCACGATGTCCTTGATCGGACGTGATTTCTCGCGGCCGCGGCAGTATGGGACCACGCAGTATGTGCAGAACTGGTCGCATCCGCGCATGACCGATACCTCCGTGATGAGCCTGCCTGGCCGATGGCCGTCCAATTCCTTGAAAACGCCAGGACCCATTTCGATTGCGCAGCGCCGCGCGTGGTTCTTGATGCAGTCGTCGATTATTTCCGGAATGCTCTGCAGTTGATCGGTTCCAGCGACGAAATCCAGATGCGGCAGTTCTTCAAGAAGCGCATTTCCAAGGCGTTGCGCCATGCATCCTATGACGCCGATGACCAGATTCGGCTTCACGCGCTTCAGTTTTTTCATGAGGCCGACCTTTCCTATGACCTTGCGTTCCGCCTGATCGCGCACGCTGCATGTATTGAAAATCAGAATGTCGGCGGCGGATTCGTCGTCTATTTCGCGGTAGCCATGCATTTCCAGAAGGCATGCAAGCGCTTCGGAATCGCGTTCATTCATCTGGCAACCGTATGTTTTGATGTGAAAAGTTATTGACATGGTTTATAATATGCTATTATGCAGAAAATTCTTCTTACAATTCTTTTGTGTTGCGTTGCTCTTTGCGCGCGGGATGTCCTTCGTGATGTTCAAGTCGGCAATTCCTCTTTCGATGTAGTGGAGGTAGCCAAGACGGACGCCGAGCGTGCGAAGGGTCTTGGCGGCCGCGACTATCTGCCGGATTCCAACGCGATGCTCTTCATCATGGGCGCTCCAGGACCATGCGTCTTCTGGATGAAGGACACTCTCATTCCGTTGGATGCGGTCTTTTTGGACGCGACGGGAAAGGTTCTTCTGATTCAGACGATGGCGGTCGAGCCGCCGCAGGCCTCTACTGAAACCAAGGAGGGATACGAGCGCCGTCTGAAGCGCTATCCTTGCAACGGAATGGTATTCAGCGTGCTTGAGATGCGCGCTGGTCTGGCCGCCGAACTGGGGCTTGAAAAGGGAACAAGAGTGCTCTCTTTGTCGGCATGGCGCTTAATATAATAACGCGGCGATGGTATCGCCGCGCACAGGACGGGAGGCGCCGCCGCGCATGGGACGGGAGGCGCCGCCGCGCATGGGACGGAAGGCGCCGCCGCGCACAGGACGGGAGGCGCCGCTGCGCACAGGACGGGAGGCGCCGCCGCGCACAGGACGGGAGGCACCGCCGCGCACAGGACGGAAGGGAATAATGGCGCGGTGGTTGCCGCCGCGCATGGGACGTAGTTTTCGGATGGAAGAGAAATCGGTCATATTGAGCATAGGGGGCAATATTGGAGATGTCCCCTCGTCGTTTAACGAAGCGCTTCGTCTGCTTGACGAGGCGGGATTCCGTGTGGAGAGGGCGTCGTCCGCCTACCGAAATCCTGCAGTCGGCTGCGAAGATGGCGCGCCAGATTTCTTCAACTGGGCGGTTAAGGGGCATTGGGACGGCACTCCCGAGGCGCTGCTTGCCGTCACGCAGAGCATAGAAGTCGCCCTTGGGCGTCCGAAGGATCATCCGCACTGGCACAGCCGCACATTGGACATCGATATAATCTTCTGCAACGGCGAAGAGCGCAGCACGCCTGAACTGACGCTGCCTCATCCGCGCTGGCGCGAGCGCTCTTTCGTTCTGATTCCGCTAAGGGAAATCTCCGATGGGGAAATCTAGCCTTCTGGGGCTTGAGCCATGCTGACAGCAAATGCCGCCAAACTAGTCGAAAAGGAGTATCGCAAGCGCCACCCGCGCAAGGGGGTTCCATTGTGGTTGGCGATTCTTCTTGTCCCGTTGTGGCTTTGCGTGGGCGCCTTTGCCGCCTTGTCTCTGAAGGCATTGTTCTGTCAGAGTTCTCATGAATATCAGGAGATGGCGCTTGTGGCGGGCCTTTTGGTGGGAATATTTCTCTTCTGTTTCATTCCCCTGCAGCCGATATACGTCATAGGGCACGAACTGACTCACTGGCTTGCTGCGAAAATCATCTTCCACAAAACTGGCGAAATCAAATTGAAATGGAACCGTGGCTATATTGAAATCATTGAACCCAACGGATTTATCGCTCTTGCGCCATATTGGGTCCCATTCTATTTCATGCTGTCGGCGTGCATCGTCGCTTTCGTTATGGCTTTGTGGAGAGACGTCTTGACTGCGCGTGCGCTGCAGGGCGTTTTTTTATGGCTCGGACTCATGTATGCATATCATGTCGCTCTGACGGCAAAGGCTCTGAAGCACGGACAGAAAGATTTGGAATATTGCGGAAAATTCCTTTCGTGGTGCATTATTCTTTCAATGAATCTCGTGACGGTTTTTATCGCATTTGCGATTGCGAATCCATCGCCTTTGAGGGCTCTTGCAATTCCATGCAAAATAGTCGTTGACGTTTTTCATTGGTGATTTTCAGATATTTGCCAAAATGCCGAAAAAATCAATATTTCGTCTCCGCAGAAGCCCAAAAATGCATGTCGAAAATGCTCCGATGCCCAAAACACGCATTTTGGCGCATTCTACGGGCCTGTAGCCCTTTTTGCGTATATTAATACCTAAAAGCAAAAAGAGCTCGAATTTGGCCATTTCTGTGAATGTTCTCTTTGGGGACACCTCTCCCACATGGCTCACCTTTCCCACAAAAAAGGTTTAAGATATGAGAAGAATTTAGAAATTATTTTTTGCAAGTTTAATCTTATAAAATATATTATAAGTTTTGTTTAAAATAGATTGCGCACAGATTTTCACTTTTTGAAAAAGACGGGTTCAGATTCATGGAAGACGCTCAGCATAAAGACAATACTGATTTCGAGAAAGAAGCTCAGGCGTATTTGAATAAAATACACCGGACGATATCGGAATCGGAAGCGCTGATTGCGCAGGCAGAGCGGCGCATGGAAGAGACCGATCGTCTTCTGGAATCGCAGGGCCTGACTCGCGCCCAAGTGGAAGCGATGGAATTCACGGACGAGCAGATTGATGCGGTCAATGCCGAACTGAAGCGTCGTGGCATGGATCCTCTGGATTCGGTGGAGCTTCGTGAAATGTCGTCTTCCGCGAGAAAAAGCGCCGTTCATGGAACTTCTGGCGTATCCGCAAGTCTAGATGCAGGTGAGGCGGACGGCGATCTTGAGAATCGTCGCCGCAAATTCAACACCATGATGGGCAGTTTCCGTTTGTAGGCTCTGTGCCAGCTGCGGAACAACGCGCAATTTTGATTAATCAACATCCTTTTCTTATGTTTCTTCGTGAAGGAGGACAATCATGCAAGTAGATTTGAATACAAATATCAATCCCGTTCAGCAGTCTAAATTGGCGGAAGCCCTTAGCAAACTTGGTGGGGAGGAGATTGCTCCGAAGAAGTTGTTCGGCACAAAGCCGAGTGTCACGATCACCAATGCTCCAGACATGGATCTGACGAAACTCGTCGACCGTTTGAATGAGGAGTCAAGCGATGTGAAAACGAATGCCGCAAAGCGCAAGATGAGCGGTTTCTTTGAAATCGTCATCGCGCGTGCGCGCCAGATGAGCGAGATTTCGCAGGCAAATATGGAGCATCTGAGCAATGCCGAAAAGTTGTCGAAGCAGCTTGAAGAGCTTGATTCCGATATCAAGAAGAATTCGGAATTGGTAAATGGAAAGCAGAACGAAATTAGCCAATTGGAAAATTCGATCAAGTCGCTTGACAAGCAGATAGCAGCCGAGAAGGATGCATCGAAGCGCGCGGAACTCGAGCAGAAGCGTGGTGCGCTGGCAGAGACGCTTGAAACCGCCAAAGGCGAACTCGGCGCTCTCAAGGAGAAAGGGCAGGCGTTGCAGACTGCCCGCAAGGAGGTCTCGCAGAAAATCGACAGCGAACTTAAGGCAATCGACAACCAGTCTTTGCTCGACATCATGGCTGAGGAACTGGATGTCGACTTGAAGGATGTCGCAAATTTCATGGAAGACGACAAGAAGGAACGTGGCGAAGAACTTGAAAAATATCTTGATACGCACAGCCCCGTGCGGATTATTCAAGATGCCATAATTCGTCATGACGACAGGATTCTCGAGGCGATAGATAAAAACCGCAGACTCGAAGTTTGATTCCGGCGGCAGTCTGGCAGTGATGGAAACAAACAGCAAAGAATTTGATAAATAACAGTTTAAGGAAGATAAGGACATGCTTGAAAATTTCGACGTGAAGAATCTGACTCCGGAGATGATAGAAGAGGCCACGAAGCATTTCATGGACATGGGAACGGTTCGTGAGCTCAAGGGCCTTTCCGACGAAGAAATGGAATCGATCTATTCCGTCGCCTTCGGATACTACAACACGGGCCGATACGACGATGCGGAGAAGATCTTCCGGTTCCTTGTGCTGTTCGACCACGTGAATCAGAGATACTGGATGGGTTTGGGTGCCGTGAGTCAGGTGAAGAAGGAATATATGAGCGCCATCACATGCTATGGCTACGCTTCCATTCTGAATCTCAAGAATCCAAAGCCACAGTATCATGCGGCGGAGTGTTTCGCTGCGATGGGCGACAAGACGAATGCGCTGTCGGCGCTGGCCGCACTGGAAGAATATTGTCCCCAAAATACCGAAGAGGGCCGCGAATACCGTGCAATGGCGGCGGAGCTGAAAAAGAAGCTCGAGGGCTAGAAACTGAAACACTGAAAATAGGAGACAAAGACCATGTCAGCAGAAGTGCCAGGAATCAGCGGGCTCAGAACGCGCATGCCTATTGATGTCAATAAGATCGCCGATTTTGCAAAGGGACTTAATATCAACGAAGAAGGCGCTGCGCTTGTCAAGGAGGTCTTGG
>JAKSPA010000151.1 GCA_024405235.1 Lentisphaeria bacterium | reverse complement strand
GGCACGTGGGGCGATTTGGTCATCGACGCAGTTGATGCCGACGACAACTGGTTCAAGGTCACCTATCTGCCTTCAAAAACAGCATTGCTGATACGATGCGGATTTGCGCCTGAAAGCGCTTTTCAATGGTATAACAATCGGGCCGTGACCCCTGAAAGTTTCCTGAGAATCAAGCTCCGCCCTGGTGAAAAACAGGAATGGGAGATCAGCTACATTCCTGATTTGCCATAAAACTTTTTCAGCACGAACAACATAACATGCTTTCCTTTGCTAGGCATAACGCGTGAAATTCGTTTTTTCTTTCTTTCAAGGAAATAAACAGATGTCAAAAATCAAGTTCTCAGGCATTTTCCCTGCTTTGCCCACGCCTCTGACCGAAAACGGCGCGGTCAACTCCGTTGTTGCCAAGCAATTGATGCAAGACCAACTCGCGCAAGGAGTAAAAGGTTTTTACGTTGCAGGCGCCACAGGCGAAGGCGTCTTGCTCCACAATGAACAACGAAAGACTATCGCCCAGGCTGCGGTGGAAGCTTGTCGGGGGCGCGGCAAAGTCATCGTCCACACAGGCGCAATCAATGTGGAGGACGCATTGGAGTTGACGCGCCATGCCACGAGCATCGGCGCTGACGCGATATCCTCCATTCTGCCGTCCATCTATTTCCCCTGTTCCACGGAAGAGATTGTCTCCTATTACAAGGAACTGGCCAATATGACAGATCTTCCCATCATCATTTATGCAAATTTGATTGGCACAGGTGGCAACATCCAGGAAATCATGGGACGGCTTCTGACAGAGACAACTAATGTAATTGGCGTCAAAGACACGCGGGCGAATTACTACGAGATGTGGCGTCTCAAACAGCTCAATGGCGGTGACATCAACATCATCAACGGACCAGACGAATCGTTGCTCTGCGGACTGTCCATGGGGGCGGATGCCGGCATCGGTTCAACCTATAACATCATGCCCAAGTGGTTCGTGGAGTTGTACGACAAGTTCAAGTCAGGTGATATGGAAGGCGCAAGGGAGTTGCAGACTTCCATCAATCGCGTCATAGAAGTGCTGCTTGCCTGGAGCGACAAATCCATTATCTCGCCAGTCAAGGAAGTCCTCAGGCTTCAAGGATATGACATGCTCTGGACTGCCAAGCCACTTAAGCGCTTCCCCATTGAAAAGTCCGATGCTTTCAAAAACGCGCTGATAGAGGCCGGTTTTCCGTTCTTCAAATAGCGGTAACGATAGAAATAACTTGAACTCACGTCTAAATTAACGCAAATTCTTTTTGTTTTTTTCGACGCATTTCCGGAGTCACAAAATGTCATTGCCCCGCAACGAATACCCTCGTCCGCAGTTCCAGCGTTCCCAATGGATCAACCTCAATGGCGAATGGACGTATGAATTTGATTTCGCCAAGTGCGGCGATGCGAAAGGATTGAGCAAGTCCCATGGTTTTGCGAACAAGATCATCGTTCCCTTCTGCCCGGAAAGCAAACTCTCCGGCGTGTGTCATACGGAGTTCATTGAGCAGATATGGTACCACAGGAAACTGGAGCTCCCAACGGATTACGCAGGCAAAAATGTCATCCTGCATTTCGGCGGGGTCTATCACGACTGCGTCGTCTTCCTGAACGGCGAGGAGCTCTTCCGCCATGTGGGCGGCAGTTCTCCTTTTGCCATCGACCTGACTGGCAAAGCCGAACCGGGCAAGGCATACGACCTGGTTGTCATGGCGCACAGCGATGTCCGCAGCGGCAAACAGCCGCTGGGCAAGCAGGCCCCATGGCTGAAGTCTCGCGGTTGCAGCTATACCCGCACCACCGGCATCTGGCAGACCGTCTGGATGGAAGCCGTTTCCCCTCATGGATTGGCGAATTGCCGTATCATTCCGAATTTTGTCGACGGTTCTTTTGCTTTCATGCCGGAGTTCCATTCCGTCCAGAGCGGTCTGGAATTCCATGCGGAAGTATTCGATGGAGACAAGAAGGTCGCTGCTGGAGCCTGCCGCGTTGGAAACGGCAATGTCGTTGTTGTGAAACTGGATGACCCGAAGGCTTGGGACACCGCGAATCCATTTCTCTATGACATCAGGCTGACAGTGACGGACAAGAACGGAAAAGTCATAGACGAAGTCAGGACATACGCGGGGCTGCGGAAAATCCATCTTGAAAACGGGAGGTATTACCTGAACAACAAGCCGATTTTCCTGCGACTTGTCTTGGACCAGGGATTCTACGAAGACGGAATCTGGACTGCTCCCACCGACGATGCTCGGCGCAATGACATCCAACTTTCCAAGAAGGCTGGCTTCAATGGCGCACGTCTGCATCAGAAGATCTTTGACGAGCGTTTCCACTATTGGGCCGACAAGCTCGGCTACCTGACATGGGGGGAATTCCCCAGCTGGGGCATTGGCTTCTGGACGGAACTGGGGACTGGCACTCCGGAATACGACTATGCGCTGCGCAACATGTTGACGGAATGGTCGGACATCGTGTGCCGTGATTTCAACCATCCCTCCATCATCACCTGGACGCCCCTCAACGAGACATGCTGCTATCTGGATCTCTTTGAACATCGTCGTTTTCTGGTGGACATCTACAAGCTTACAAGACAGCTTGACTGCACACGCCCGGTGAATGAGTCATCCGGCTATGTCCATGCAAAGACGGATGTGTGGACCGTCCATTGCTATGACCAGACGGTGGAAACGCTGAAAGAGGCTGTCTGCGGGAAGCGCAACGACGCCCCTGTCTGGATGAAGGACAAGGCAGTCGAAGCCTGCGCCTATACAGGGCAGCCATACGTTGTCGACGAGTATGGCGGGATCAGCTTCATACCGGCTGATCGCCGCCCGTATGCGGAAAACACCTGGGGATACAATGCGGAATCGCTGACGAAGGAACAGGCCGAGGAGCGCATCGTCGTCCTGACAAAATGTCTTGTGGACAATCCCAAGGTCTGCGGCTACTGCTACACCCAGCTGACAGACATCGAGCAGGAACAGAACGGCATATACAATTACGACCGCACACCGAAATTCGACGAAGAAAAAATCCGCGGTGGGTTCACATACAGGCCTGGATGGAGCGAACTCTGAAGTTGTTTTTGTCTTGATCGTGGAATAAAATGACGCTATATTAAAAGCAGATGAAGCATTCAAAATGCGCAGACTCTCATAGGTGTTATTACAATGGAATACAACGTAAACAACTTCCCCCTTTCGCCTGTGCCGGCACAGCAACCAGCCAGAGGCGGCGATTATCCGAAACTTTGGGATGAAGAGGCATTGTTCAAAATTCCCACAGTTATGCCTGCCACAGACATCTCTTTTGATTTCGAGATTCCAGAGGGCATTCAGCCAGTCTATCTGGAAGGCCTTCCACACAATGGGAAGGCCACGCGCTTCTTCGCGTGGGTCGGCGTTCCTTCTTCCCCAGACGGCAAAGCCGTTCCGGGCATTGTCCTTGTGCATGGCGGCGGTGGAACCGCATTTTCTCGATGGGCAGGCGAATGGTACAATCGCGGCTATGCGGTCATAGCCATGGATACGGTCTGTCATAGGCCCATCACGCCCTTTGAAGGCACAAATTGCCGCGTCAAGCTCGATGGTGCGGGTGACGTTGAGATGAATCTTGAAACGGATGCCGACACGCCGATGGACAACTGGGTCGCCTACGCAGTAGCCACGGTCATAAAATCCCATTCCTACCTGCGATCGCTGCCAGGCGTGGATGCTGAACATATTGGCATCACAGGCATTTCATGGGGCGGTTTCCTGACGAATATCACAAGCGCTGTCGACAAGCGTTTCAAGGTCGCGGTGCCAGTCTACGGCTGCGGTTATCTCGGCGAATCCCCCGAGACCGTCAAGAATGCGCCACGCCGTTGGCTGGATTTGTTCGACCCATGCATGTTCCTGAATTCCGTCACATGCGCAATCATGTTTGTGAACAGTCCAAAAGACCATGCCTACTTCTGGCCTCAGTGGTTGCGCTCGTCAATGCTGCCGATGCATTCGCAGCGTTCCTGCCGCAAGGATCTTTATCACAGCCATGAAAGCGGACGGCCGAAGGAAGTGGAAATCACCATCGACGCATATTGCAAAAACACTCCTGCACTGCCTGAAATTCTGTCTGAATCCTGTGCCAATGGAATGCTGTCTGCGGATTATCGCGCTTTCGCGCCAGTGGAAAAAGCCACGATTGTCTGGACCGCAGACGACAGCACAGTACCAAACACCGATCGCAAATGGCAGGAGGATGACGCCGAATTGACGGAGACGACAGCCCGCGCAACCATACCTGCCGCGGCCAGAGCGGCCTACCTTTGCATTCACGATGCAAGAGGGGCTCTCGTCAGCACCTGCGGCTTCGGATGGGAGTAGCGTATTGACGTTTGGACGGCAACCACGCCTTATATGCTTCATGCAATTGGCATGCGTCTCTGCGAATATGACATTTTCCTTATTCCATGACAGAAACTGGCAGGCGCCGTAAAGTGGCATGCTTCGACCAGATGTCTGCGGCGTCTGTGGCATCAAATGCTTTCCAAAATGCTATGTTTCCCAAGAAGTTAGGCATTAGAATGACACAAAGGACAGAAATGACCTAAAGGACAAGAGGGTCACTACGAGAACCGGAATTTCGCAGGACAGTTAACCGCCCTCATGTGGAATATAGCTTTCCAAAATACATAAACGCACAGAAACGCGTTCTACGGGCCTTCTTTTGCATCAAGGTATATATATACGCAAATAGGGGGTGACATCGCGTACGGGCCCCGCAGGGCCGTTTTACGCGATGTTAGCATTTTGGGGCTCCATTTTTGACGTCCCGCAGAGGCGATTTTGTGCCAAATCAGTGATTTGATTTTACGATGTCAATTTGGCGAAAAAACAAGGCTCTGTCCTAAAAATGTGTTGCAGCTTCCGAAGATTCATTCGCCTTGCTTCGCAAGGCTCTGGAATCATCAGCAGGCAAAGCCGCAGGCTTCGCTTCGCTCAACCTGCGGTTATGCTTCACTCGCCTTGCTCCGCAAGGCTCTGGAATCATCGGCAGGCAAAGCCGCAGGCTTCGCTTCGCTCAACCTGCGGTTACCCTTCACTCGCCTTGCTTCGCAAGGCTCTGGAATCATCAGCAGGCAAAGCCGCAGGCTTCGC
>JAKSPA010000150.1 GCA_024405235.1 Lentisphaeria bacterium | reverse complement strand
CCCTTCAAGGTGATTTTCCATCTCGGAAACTGCTCCGACACTACCGAGCCAGATGCCTCCTATCTGATTGAGAACAATTTCGACTGCGGCAAGCTCCTGACGGAATACTGCCTCAAATATGGCGTGAGAATGATCTATGCCTCCAGTGCAGCCACGTATGGAGATGGAGAAGTCGGTTTCAAGGATGACGAAAATTCCATTCTCAAACTGCGTCCACTCAACAAATACGGCTATTCGAAGCAGATTTTCGATCAGTGGCTGTGGCGTCGCGGCTTGCTTGAGGCGAACGCTGATTCGGAAGCCTCCTTCGTCGGCGTCAAATACTCCAACGTCTTTGGCCCCAACGAGTACCATAAAGGCAAGATGCGCAGCATGCTCTTGCGGTGCTACGAGCAGATCACGTCAAAGGGAGAGGTCGGACTTTTCAAGAGCTATCGCGCAGAATACGGCGACGGCGAACAGGTTCGCGACTTCCTTTATGTGAAGGACGCGGCGAAAATGACCATCTTCTTCATGAACGAGGGCGCCGACTGCACAGGACTCTACAATATCGGCTACGGTGCAACGCGCTCATGGAACGATCTTGCCAAGGCGATGTTTGCCGCAATGGACAAGCCAGTCAACATCAAATACATAGAGATGCCCGAAGAGCTGAAGGCGCGCTATCAGTACTACACATGTCTGGATGTCTCGAAAATCCGCGAGGCAGGATACACGGCGCCCTTCTTCTCGCTTGAGGAGGCGGCAAAGGACTACGTTTCCTATCTCAAACGCGGCGCGCATCTCGGAGACTGATTCTCTGTATTCCGATTCGCATTAATGCAATTGCGGATGCAACATTCCCGCATGATGAATTACATTATGCGAATCACCATCTAACAGCATAGGAGCATGAAAGCCAAGACCGACATCAAGCGCACAGTCCACAAGTACGATCCCCCAGATTCACTGTCTTCCGTTGGAATGACGATGCCAAAGCATCTTTCCATCGCGGATGCCGCGCATCCATTCAAGCTGGAGTGCGGCGCAAAACTGACAGAAGTCGACGTCGAGTATGAGACATACGGCGAACTTTCAGAGGGAAAGGACAATGTCATACTCATCTGCCATGCGCTTTCCGGCGATGCGCACGTGGCTGGATGGGATGCGGCTGCAAAGGGGCATCCGGAACGCAAATGGCGCCTCACGCATCCAGGCTGGTGGGATGCAGTCATCGGACCTGGCAAGCCTATCGACACCGAACGCTTCTTTGTGATATGCGCCAATGTGCTTGGCAGTTGCTATGGCACGACAGGCCCTGCGTCCATCGAACCCGCCACGGGAAAACCGTATGGCCTGCGATTCCCAAAAGTGACCGTAGGCGACTGGGTCGTCATGGAAAAAACGCTCCTTGAACGTCTTGGTATCACGCGACTATACGCCGTGATCGGCGGTTCGCTCGGCGGTCAGCAGGCGCTGGAGTGGGCGCTGCGCTATCCAAGGGTGCTTGGAAAGTGCATCATCATGGCTTCCGGACCGAAACTTTCGGCTCAGGGACTAGGCTTCAATGCAGTTGCACGCAACGCCATCATGCGCGATGTCAATTTCGCAAACGGCGATTATTACAGCAACAAGAAGGGGCCGGACAATGGTTTGGCCGTCGCGCGAATGCTTGCGCACATCACATACCTTTCCGGAAAGGGCATGGATTTCAAGTTCGGCCGCGAGCGTTTGGACAAACAGGAAGACAAACGTCAGGGCTTCGAGGCGGAGTTCTCCGTGGAGAGTTATCTTAACCATCAGAGCAAGTCCTTTGTAGAGCGTTTCGATGCAGATAGTTATCTCTATATAACGCGTGCCATGGACTACTATGACGCAGCCAGCGCGTGGGGCGATGGCGATCTCCGAAAGGCCTGCCGCCGGCTGCATGCCGAACTGATGGTTGTCTCATTCTCTTCCGATTGGCTTTATCCGCCGGCGGAGGCACGCGAGTTCGTCAATGCAATTCTTGCCGAGAACAAACCAGTGACGTATGTGGAAATCCAGAGCGAATCCGGACATGACGCCTTCCTGGTGGATACGGTTCCCGTCGGACGGCTTCTGCGCGCCTATCTGCTCGCGCCTGGCATCAATCGACGCTCCGGAGCCATCGTATGAACGATGCCCCCAAAAGAGTAATCTGGATCGTTGCTGGAGAAACCTCCGGAGACGGCTATGGCGCGACGGTCGCCTTGCGTCTTCGCGAACAGTGCCGCGATGTGATTATTCGCGGCATGGGCGGCGAGCGCATGCGCGAAGCTGGCGTCGAGACATTTGTCGATTCCACTGAACTCGGCATAATTGGTTTTTGGGAAGCCCTGAAGCATCTTTTCTTCTTCATGGGACTTCTGAAGCGCATGGTTGCCAGAGCTGCCTCCGAACGTCCCGATACCGTCGTTCTGATTGATTATCCAGGCTTCAATCTCCAATTGGCCAAGCGGCTTCACAAATTGGGCATACGCGTCGTGTGGTATGTCAGTCCGCAGGTGTGGGCATGGCGTTCCGGAAGAATTTGGAAACTGGCCGATTGCTGCGACAGGATGCTCTGCATCTTTCCGTTCGAGCCAGAATGCTACGCTCCAACGAAACTGAAGGCTGAATTCGTCGGTCATCCGCTGCTTGAGATACTGAAGCCATACCGTGAAAAAGTCTCCGAAAGAGAGGACGATCTTGTGCTTCTCCTGCCTGGTTCGCGCCGTCAGGAGCTGCAGCGACTCATGCCGTCTTTCGTCGATGCGGCCGTGCGTCTGCATCGTTCGCATCCGAACCTGCGCTTTGAGTTCGCAATGCCTCGCCAGGCGATTCTCGACTACGCGAAGGAGCTTCTGCCGTCGTGCGCGGATCGCGAAAACTGGCCTGAATTCCAGTGGTCATGCGGCGAAACGCGCGCGAGAATGCGAACCGCTTCATGCGCAATCGCCGCCAGCGGAACGGTTACCGTCGAGGCGGCCATACTAGGGCTTCCCGTCGTCGTTGCCTATAAACTCAGCGCGATCACATGGTGGATGGCAAAGAGGGTCATCAAAATAAGCACGATCACCATCGCGAATCTTGTCTGCAAAAAAACGGTTTTCGAAGAGCGGCTTCAAGATGATTGCACTGGTGAGAAACTCGCCGACGCTCTTGAAAAGCTTCTTCCAGACGGCGAAAGACGGGAGGAGGTCGTTCGTCTGATGGCGGAATTCACGCAGCGTCTCGGCGCCGTCGGCGATGTTTCGGACAATGTCGCGAGAATCGTTCTTGATGAAAAGGAAGAACTGCAAAAGAAAAACTAGTTGCTTAAAATCTAAAATATAGAATATGAAAACAGGTGTCACACTATTGGCAAGCGGCAGCAACGGAAATTGCATCGCTGTTCATGCAAACGGAAACATAATTCTCGTGGATTGCGGAATCAGCCTTAGAATGCTGCGAAAGCGCATGAAGGAGACGGGACTTGACGAAACGCAGGTGCGCGCGATTCTGTTGACGCACGAGCACAGCGATCATATCGGCGGCGTGCAGAACAGCGTAAAGCATTTCGGCGTGCCTGTTTTTTCAAATTGCGGAACTGCGGCCGCATTGCGAAAGAGCGTTCCCGAAATGATGCCGCCGACAATCCCAACGGTCGGAGAGTGCTTCTGCCTGTCCGGTTTCTCCATAACGCCATTCCACGTTGAACACGATGTGGAAACCGTCGGCTATACTCTGGCGTATGAATCCACTAAGGTCGGCATCGCCACCGACATGGGACGGTCGACGATGGCTTCGGAGTTCCCTCTGCGTGATTGCAATACGCTTGTCCTCGAGAGCAACTACGATGTCAATATGCTGATTTCCTCCAATCGGTCATGGCAACTCAAAACGCGCATCTGCAATGGCAAAGGACATCTTTCGAATCTGCAGAATTCGGAGATGCTTCCGCGCTTGATCACGCCAAACACCAGAAACGTCATCCTTGCGCATATCAGCCACGATTGCAATAAATACGACATCGCGCTCGATACCGCGCGTGCGACTCTTTCGTCGCTGAACCGGAACGATATCTTTCTTGATTGCGGCAGACGCGAGGGGCCGCTTCCAACGGTTTGGGTCTAGACGATTCTACTTTTTAGTGCTATCTCTTTCACCTTTAAGGAAAAACGACAATGTCAGCACAGCCAATCGACGTGGCCGCCTACGTGTGGCCTTCTTACACAGGCGATGAACCGAGAAGCAGAATCTTCTGGCCCGAGGGCATTGGCGAATGGCAGTCCGTCAGGAACGCCGTGAAGAAGACTCCCGACCACAATTGGCCGCGCTATCCGCTCTGGGGCTACGTCAACGAGGCCGATCCGTACGTGATGGAGATGGAGATAAATGCCGCCGCCGATCACGGCGTGAATGTATTCATATATGATTGGTATTGGTACGACAGAAGGCCGTTTCTGGAGCAGTGTCTTGACAATGGATTCCTCAAGGCCTCCAACCGCAATCGCATGAAATTCTATCTCATGTGGGCAAACCATAACGCCAACCACCTGTGGGATATAAGAAATTCCGATGACAACGGCGCGACTGTCATTTGGCGTGCCGACATCGACCGCAAGGAATTCGAAATCGTCTGCCATCGCGTGATCGACAACTATTTCCATCTGGACAACTACTACACGATTGACGGCAAGCCTGTGTTCATGATCTACGATCTCAAGAATCTAATCAAAGGCCTCGGAAGCGTTCAGGCAGTTGCCGATGCCTTCGCGTGGTTCCGTCAGGAAGCCGTCGCCTCCGGATTGAAGGGCGTCCATCTGCAGGCGGTTGCATGGCGTTTCGTCAAGGGCGACATCACTGGCGTCGATCCAGAGGAGGGCGGACTGAATCAGGCATCGCTTGACAGTCTAGGCTTCGATAGCGTCACAAACTATCAGTTCGTGCATTTCGCCGACATGAATCGCGACTATCTTGAAGTCCTGAAGGACGTTAGAAAACAGTGGAAGATTCTTGAAGATGGCTGCAGTCTGCCGTATGTTCCGCATGTTTCGATTGGATGGGACAACAATCCGCGATACAGGCAGTTCCTGCCATTCGTCTGCAAGAACAACACCCCCGAGAATTTCGCAAGGGCCCTTCGCATGGCGGAGGAAAATCTCGCGGAGCGGCCGCCGTTGCCGCGCCTCGCCCCGCTGCACAGACGCAACCAATGGCCTGAAACCA
>JAKSPA010000015.1 GCA_024405235.1 Lentisphaeria bacterium | reverse complement strand
CGGCCATTGCTGCGGCGATTGTACGTGTCCCTTCGTAGATGTCGGTCACGACTGGCTTGTCGTTCTTGATGCAATCCACGAATTCGTTGATTTCGGCAGAGATGTTGTGGCTGGCGATGTCGACTGGAATCTTGACCACGCTGCTGCCGGAAGGCATGAGGACATTGGAGCAGAGGCTGAGTTCTGGACTGGTGTTGTCGCAGATGATGGTGCCTTTGGTTCCGTAGAAGCACGAGCGCATGGTGTATGGTCGATTGCAGCCGATAGAGACGAATACCTTTCCGATTGCGCCAGATGCGAACTTGTAGATTGCGACAGTGCAGTCGTTGACAGGCCAGTCGGTCAGGCACTTGTGGTTGGAATATGCGCTGACTTCCGTCATTTCGCCTGCGATCCAGCGCAGGAGGTCGACGGCGTGGCAGCCGCCGCCGATGAAGGGATCGCGTCTGGCATCTATGCGCCAGTTGTCGATGCCTTTCGCGTGATTGTAGTTGTGTGCGTATTCGCTTTCCACGAAGTAAAGATCACCGATGAGGCCCTGGTCGATGAGTTGTTTTGCCTGTACGAAGCCTGGTGCGTAGCGGCAGACCTGTCCGATCATGAACTTGCCCTTGGAGCGCTTTGACTCTTCGATGATCGCCTTGGCTTCTTCAAGTGAAAGCGTGAGCGGTTTTTCGCAGATCACGTGCTTTCCTGCCTTGAGCGCGGCGATGCAGTGTTCTGCATGGAAGTAGTCAGGAGATGCGACGGAAATGATGTCTATCTCTGGATCGTTGACAATGTCGCGATAGTCTGTCGTGACGAGTCGGACGTTGTGTTCCTTCTGCTTTTCCTGCAGGTAGTCTTCGTGGATGTCGCAAATCGCGTCAAGAATGCAATCGGCGTTTTCTTCATAGGCCGCGCAATGGTAGTTTCCCATACGCATGCCTATGACGCCCGCGCAGTATTTTCCGTTTCTCATGATTTGTCTTTTTTACATCTAGTTGAAAGAAGGCATGCGACGGTGGCGTTGCGAGGCCGCCGTCGCATTGCGAAGGGCAATTATGCGTGAAGCATGTTCTGTCCGCCAGTCACAGGAATGGCCTGACCGGTTTCGTACTTCTGCTCGACGCAGTAGAGAATCGCCTTTGCCACATCGTCCGGCAGGCAGCCGCGATGCATTGGAACCTTCGCCATGTAGAATTCGCGGACATCCTCGACGCAGGTCGCACCAGGGACCTTGCCAGCGTTCAGATACTGAACGAAGAGGCCGCGGACGGGATCGCTCCAGAGCGGTCCGTCAAGATAGTTGCCAGGGCAGACCGAATTGACTTTGATGTGGCTCGTGACCAGTTCCTTTGCGAAGGACTGCGTGAGGCCGATGCCGCCGAACTTTGAACCCGCGTAGGCGCCGTTCTTGTTGGAGCCTTCGAGACCGCTCTTCGAGTTGACCTGAACGATATCTGTCCACGGACTGTCTTTGTCCGTCATCTGCTTCGCCATGATCTTGGAAGCATGCTTGCAGCAGATGAAGTAGCCGAGATAGTTGATGTTCGTGACGAAATTGAAATCCTTTACGGAGAGTTCCATCACAGAGCCAGAGCGGACGACGCCTGCGTTGTTCACGAATACGTCGATGCCGCCGACTTCGCGAACGATGTCAGCCATCATCTTTGCCACGGAGTCCTCGTCGGCGACATTGACGGCGACTGCGAACGCGCGGTTCTTGCCGTGCTTTGCATTGAGTTCCTGAGCGGCCGCGTTTGCGCCGTCGAAATTCATGTCGGCCAGAACCATGGTTCCGCCCTGCGCGATGAGTGATTGCGCGATGCCGAGGCCGAAGCCCTGGGCGCCGCCCGTGACCACGCAGATGCGATTCTGGAGGCGAGTCGCGCCTGCGCCGCCGTTGACGGAACGTCTGTAGGATTCGACCTCCCAGTTTTCAATGAACGAATACTGCTCTTCCGTCAGATAGTTGACGCCGCCGAATGCAGCGGTGAGCGCCTCGATTTTGCGTGCGTTTGCCAGCGCGATGGCTGTCGATTTCGCATCGTTCAGTGTGGCGCCGACTGTGAAGAGAGCCTTTCCAGGCACTTCGACGACCTTTGGAAGATAGCCGCGCTGTGCCTTGAATTCTGCGATTGCCTCTGCAGTGGGTTCTCCGCGGAACGCGAAGGATTTCGCATAGACGACGTGGTCTGGAGTCAGCGGGCCCGCGAAGGCGGCTGAATTGCCTGCGCAGTGCACGATGGCGCGGTTGCCGTTCTCGTCCGCCAGAAGAGTTCTGAGGGCTGGCGCGATTTCCGCCAGATCCTCATCGGAGGCGTTGCCGAGATCGACGTCCGCCGTGGAGATTCCAGCGTCTTCGTAAGCCTTCTTCAGGACATCCATGACATTGGCATAGATTGCGGCGACTTCCTCTGCAGTGTCTGCGCCGATGAAAACGCCGTGTTTCTGCAGGAATATGACATTCGGCTGCTTGCCGTTCTTAGCTTCCGCCGCGTCAAGGGCCTGCTTGACCGTGAAGGAGAGTGTGCTGCCTGGATTGCAGTATTCTAGCCAGATTGCGTTCGGGAAGAGTTTCGCGCATGCTTCGGCGCCATTCTTCGAGCAGGTAAGTCCATTGACCAGTGCGGGATGAGTGTGGACGATGAACTTGTATTTGATGACTTCGTGAACTGGCGCTTCGACGGACGGTCTTCCGCTGCCCAGCGGACGCACTGCGGCCAGTTGGAGATCTTTGACAAGCGCTTCACGGGCGTCTCCGGAGACTTGTGGAGCCAGCGTGAAGATTTTGCAGAGTTCCTGGCGGTCCAGTTTGAGGAACTGTTCGGGCTGGATGGTTGCAAGCGCGACGCCGGAGGGCTTGATGAATAATTCGGTGTCCGTTTTGAAGGAAGTGTTGCCACCGCCAAGGAAAACATAGTCGGAATCGCTGCCGTATTGACGGCTCAGTGCCGCGAGTTTTTCGAGAGATTCAGAGGTGCTCATTTTTGTTTCAGAGTTGTTTTTCGTTTATGGCGAGATTAAGACGAAGGTATGTCGGAATGTCAAGATTCTGATTGTCTATAATTGTCGGGTATGTCCCTGCAAAGATTCCACGTGGCATTTCGTCGAAATTCATCACTTTCGATTTCGAGTGCATTGCCGCTCGTTTCTCTGTGTCGATTTTTGGCTGTGCGAAGAGTTTCATATAGCCGATGGTGGTTTCGGCAACCCATCTTACAGCCTGCGCGTATGCATTTTCCTTTGAACTATCTGGAAAGAATTGACCGAATTGCGCACAGTCGAGAGTGATGACAAAGAAATGCTGCGCCTTCAGTATTTCAAGAGTCTGCGTGGCGCAGTTTCGATATTCTTCGCTGTCGAAAGCATGCGGCAGTGCGGCGAAAGTGAACGTCGGGATTTCCTTCGAACGGGCGGCTTCAAGCGCGAATTGCGTGTAGAAATCGCCTGTGTTGCCGCCAAGACATGTGACTACGACTAGCATTTTCGCATCGGCGAGCGGTTCCTCCAATGCGGCAAGAAAGGCTTGTTTCGCCTGCTCTGCCGCGATTCCGACTGGCAGTGACGGCGGTGGCGGAACCAGTATGGTATGAAGCGTTGGAAGCGTTTCCAACTGTCCTTCGTCGGAATCGACCGCGTGGATTCTCGCGCATGACAATTCGCCGCGCTGATAGAGGTAGTAGGCGGCTCTTGAACCAGCCGTTCCGATGCCTAGTATTAGAATTTCTCCGTTGCCCATATCGTTCAACAGTCCACGACTGCCCTCCATATATTTTTTAATTTCTCCACGATGTTCGAGTTCGCGCGCTGTATTTCGTGGAGCCCTTCCTCGACGCATGAACTTCTGATGGCGCCGGGAACCATGGCGTATTTAGGAGACAACGGGAAGTCGGGACGACCGCTGATCTTGTATGGGACGCCGATTCTTACGTTCCTGTTGAAGATTTTTTTCGCCAGTTCGGTGATTCTCGGAAGCGTCGCTCCGACGCCTGTCAGAATGATTTCGTTGCCTGCCCAATCGTATGTCTCGTGCTGTTCCAAGCTGGATTTCACTAGCTGGAAGAGTTCGGTGAGTCTGACTTCAAGGATTTTTTCAATCTGAGAGGCAGGAATATTATGTGTGATCGAAGGATTTTTTGAATCAGGAATGTAGAGCATTCGCGCAGAACCGTCGTTCGTGGCGACGACTGTGCACTGAAGCGTCGTGCCTATGATGCTGACGATATCTCTTGCCTGATGGATGTCCAGCCCAAGGGCGATAGACAAGTCGTTCGCGAGATGTTCCGTGCCGATGGCGATCTGTTCGCATGTGACAAAACCCATTCTGGTAGGTATTGCCAAGGAGGTCATTCCTGCGCCGAGATCGATGAGCAAGCCTTGCGGTTCGTCAGTATGCACGGGCGGGAGGACCGAACATGCGGCAGCAATTGGCGCATAGATCACATAGTCGAGTTTAACGTCTGGAAGGGCGTTCTTGACAAGTCCTTCGATTGGACCATATCTGTCTGCGTCGGCAAAGAAGCAGATTGACTCGGCTGTGAGTTTTGATGAAAATTGTCCTGCTGGATTGAAGAGCATTCTGTCGTCGGCGAGACGGAAATCACGGCAGACCAGCGGCAGCGGAAGTGCATTCTGGACGGACAGGAGCTTTTCGACTTCATCGTAAATGGCCTTCATGGCTGTTTCGGAGTCGTTCTCCGTGATGGCCATCCGTTCGTCGAGATCAATTGACGCGCTGACGACTTCGGAACGTATGTACGCTCCGGAGAGAATGATTGATATCACTCCTGAAAAGTCGTTGAGTCCAGTCATCATCCATGCATTGCGCAGGGCTGTAGAGAGCTGTTCGGCTACGATGTTCGGTGCCGCCGGCTCGTCCTTCAATATCTTGTGCGAAGGAACTTCCGCAAAGCCAAGCACAATGAGTTCGCTGTCAGGAGACGGGCGCGATTCTGGAAGACCGTCTGTGCGAAAAGAAGCCACGACCACGCGAATGCAGTCGCTTCCCAATTCTATGCCTGTGAATATGTTCGGATTCTTCTTCATGTATATTGTAAATATAATAGTATTTTGATATGCTGTTTTCCTGAAATAGGCGTATGATGTCAGTTAATTCGAGAAAGTGCGATTTTCCAGCGGAGATCCTTCTGCGCATAGTCGTCCAGCAGCTTTCGTGTGGAATTGGCATTGGCGATTTCACGGGTTTCCGCGTCGGTCGCGTGGAAGAGAATCATTCTAGCGTCAAGGCCATTTCCGCCACGGAATGTTTCGTTGAGTTTTCTTCTGGCCTTGTTGAAGATTCTTGTCGAATTCAAATGTCTCAGGACAAAGAAAAGCATCACGGCGGCGAAAAAAATCCATCCGATCCATCGGAACGGCGTGTCGGGAGCGAAGATAGGCAGAAGTATCTGTGCGGCGACGAGCACGATGCAGGCGAAAAGAAAGAGCATGCTGTCCATCTGAGAATGCATGATTCCTCCGAAGGCTCTTCTAAAGGCGGTGCGTGCGGTCTGATAGGCGAAGTGCTCTTCGTATTCTATGGAATTCAAGCCAGCGCGTGCGACATGGCAGAGTTCGTGTGCCAGAATTTCATTTCTGTCGTAGCAGAGGAATTTGGTTTTCTTTCGCAGTTTGTTTCCGATTATGAACACGGTGAAGAAATCTGGCGGATAGGAATATGTGCATCCTCCGAAGAGCCAACTGAATGTCGGATCGGTGAAGAAGCCTGGCACCCAGTCGCATTTGAATCCGTAAAGTTCGGTCGTCTGCTCGTGCGGAGTTGAATACAGCGCGGGAGATATTCTGTCTTTTGCATGAAGCTCCAGCGTGTCAATGGCGGTCTGACCATCCGTCGAGAGCCTGTGTTCCATATTTGACAAACTGGTCCTGAGGGCCTCCAGGCGAGTGGCGAAAGCATCAGCGTCTTCGCCGACGGCAGGCGAAAGTCCTCTTGAATCCAGTTTTCGGAGCGTGTCCATATCTCCTGAACGCGCCCTTTCGATGTCAGTGGTGCTTATCATAAAATAAATGCGCAGTGCGCGTCCGAGAATCTCGGGAGCGCAATGCGCATCATATCGCTTTCAGAGGGACGCATGCCGCAAGGATTTGCGTCATGCGTCGTTGTCATTCTTTGATCAGCCGCCGAGTTTATCGATCATCTTGACCATAGGCGCAAAGAGCGCGATGACGATGGTACCGATGACGACAGCAAGGAACAAGATCATCAGAGGCTCGATCAGGGCGGTGAGTCCTTCGACGGCGCGGTCGACTTCTTCTTCGTAGACGTTTGCGACACGGTTAAGCATGTCG
The DNA here is from genome assembly GCA_024405235.1 of Lentisphaeria bacterium. Taxonomy (GTDB): domain Bacteria; phylum Verrucomicrobiota; class Lentisphaeria; order Oligosphaerales; family Oligosphaeraceae; genus UBA1724. The sequence goes on along the minus strand of JAKSPA010000015.1, from coordinate 8,319 downwards.
GGCAGAGCGCCTGTTTCTTCACCGACTTCGATCATGGAGCAGAGCATCAGCGGGAAGATGCCGGACTTCTGCAGCGGCTTGGTCATGCCTTCGCCTTCCTTGACGGCGTCGTGAACGGTATCAATTGCACGCGCGAACAACTCGTTTCCCGTCGTGTCGCGGACAATCATAAGAGCGGAAAGGACGGCGACGCCAGAACCCATAAGCGTTCCGAGGGTTCGCGAGAAGCGCGCGCAGATATTCTTGATGACCAATCCGCTTATCTTGGGGATCTTGATGCATAGGAAATCCCATGCGTACGCGCCAGGCTTTGTCTTCACAAGCAATTTGAAGAAGACGACGATACCTGCGGCGCAGAGCAGGACGGTCAGGAAGTGATTCTGCAGAGCGTATGAGCAGTTGATGACGAAAGTCGTGATGCCAGGCAGCGATTCGCCAGGGAGCATTTCCTCGAACATCGCACCGAATTTGGGAATGATGAAAATCATCAGACCTGCGGTGATGCCCAATGCCATGACAAGAACGGCGATAGGATAGACCATTGCCGATTTGACCTTTCCTGCGATGCGCTGGGCTTTTTCCATGAATTCGGCAAGACGGTTCAGAACAGTTTCCATGGCACCGGATGCTTCACCTGCACGAACCATGGATACGTAAAGCTTGTCGAATGATTTTGGATGTAGGCCGAGGGCTTCTGAGAATGTCGAGCCGCCTTCGACCGAATCGGCCAGACTGCCCATGACCTTGTAAAGCTGCGGCTGAGTGCCTTTCGCCTGACGCTCAAGCGTGCGGAGAGCACGAACCAGAGGCAGACCTGCTTCCAGCAGCGTTGCCAACTGACGCGTGGCGGTGCAGAGCTGCTTCTTGGGAATCTTCGGCATGCCGAAGAAAGAACCCGCGCCTGCCTTTGCGCCTTGCGCCTTTACGCCGCCACCGATGGTCGTCAGACTGGTCAGCGAAAGCGCCTGGCTCTTGAGCTGTATGGTTGCAGACTGCTCGTCTTCAGCCTCGATAATTCCTTTTCGGAGTTTGCCGTCGGAATCGTATGCAGAGTATTGGAATTTTGCCATGGTGGTTAATCTCCGAGACTACCGTTGGGCGCCTGTTGCTTTGTTCAATGAATTCTTGTCCGCCTTGAGCTGGTCGTGGATCTTCTGGACGACGCCTTCGGCATCGCGGCATTTGGTGATGAGATCGCCGTAGGAAATCTTTCCCTGGTTGTAAAGCTGCAGAAGGTGCGAATCCAGCGTGTTCATGCCGTATTTCGCACCAGTCTGAATGTCCGATGTGATACGGAAGGTCTTTCCGTCACGGATAAGCGCCTGGATGGACGGCGTTGTAACCATGACTTCAAATGCTGCGATACGGCCTTTCTTGTCGATGCGTTTGAGAAGAAGCTGCGAGATGACGCAGATAAGCGTTGAGGCCAGCTGCGTTCTGATCTGCGCCTGCTGGTTTGTCGGGAAGGAGTCGACGATACGGTCGATGGTTTCGGCCGAACCTGTGGTGTGCAGAGTTCCGAAGACAAGGTGACCGGTTTCAGCGGCGGTGATGGCTGCCGAGATGGTCTCGTTGTCTCGCATTTCACCGACGAGAATGACATCGGGATCCTGACGCAGCGCTCGGCGGATGGCGTCTGCGAACGAAGGCACGTCGTTGTGGACTTCGCGCTGTGTCACGACGCATTTGCGGCTGGTGTGGTAGAATTCGATAGGATCCTCGATGGTGATGATATGGTCATTGCGTTCGTGGTTGATGACGTCGATCATGGACGCAAGGGTTGTTGACTTACCGGAACCGGTAGGTCCTGTGACAAGCACCAGGCCACGTGGACGGAAGAGGATGTCCTTGCACGCCATTGGCAGACCAATCTGCTCGAGTGTCAGCAGATTGTTGGAGATGGTACGAAGAACCAGAGCGATGTTGCCGCGCGCACGGAATGCTGAAACACGGAAACGCGCCTTGTTGCCGAAAGCGACACCGAAGTCAACAGTACCATCCTGCTGGAGTTTCTGCTGGTTCGCTTCGCTTGTGATTGATTTCATCAGATACTCGGTGTCCTCCGGCTGCATCGGCGGCACGTCAAGAGGCTGCAATTCGCCGTGGAGTCTGAGGGTCGGTGGGCAGAAGCATGGTAGGTGGAGGTCACTGGCTCCTTCCTCCAGAACCAGATCCAGCAGATCTGCCATTTCAAGTCTAGCCATAATTTGGGTGCTCCTTGTTTATTTTTATGAGAATGTGAACTGAATGACTTCTTTGGCGCATGTGACGCCATTGAGTACGTGCATGAGACCATCCTGTCGCAGCGTTCTCATGCCCTGTTCCATAGCCTTCGCCTTGATTTCCTGCGTGGGGCATCTGCGATTGATCATCGCCTGAATTTCAGGAGTCGCCTTCAGAAGTTCGAAGATACCGACGCGTTTCTTGAATCCTGAACCGTTGCAGAAATCGCAACCCTGTCCTTGATAGAACTTTCTGCCACCGAGTTCTTCTCGCGTGATGCCGAAGGCTTCCAGTTCTTCGTCGGTCGGATCGTAGGCTGTCTTGCAGTTCGGGCAGCATCTGCGGATGAGTCGCTGCGCCAGAACGCCGACAACGGTAGAACTGATGAGGAACGGTTCGATGCCCATATCGATCAGACGGGTGACCGCACCTGCCGAGTCGTTGGTGTGCAAAGTCGAAAGGACCAAGTGTCCGGTCAGAGCTGCCTGAACGGCGATGTCTGCGGTTTCCTTATCACGGATTTCACCGACCATTATTCGGTCAGGGTCCTGACGGAGGAATGCACGTAGCGCGTTGGCGAATGTCATGCCGACCGCGTCGTGGACGGGGCCCTGCATGATGCCCTCGATGTCGCATTCCACAGGGTCTTCAACGGTCAGGAGCTTGTCTTCGACGACGTTGAGTTCCTTGATGCCGGAATAGAGCGTTGTGGTCTTTCCTGAACCGGTAGGTCCTGTGACAAGGAAGATTCCATTCGGACGGCTGATGAGCTGTCTGATTGTGGTGACCGTCTCATGTGACATGCCAAGCGCATCGAGATCCAGATTGACGACGCTTCGGTCCAGAATACGAAGAACGACGGATTCGCCGTAGCGTGTCGGCAGTGTTGACACACGGATATCGATAGGATTGCGGTTGATGCGCAGCTCGATACGTCCATCCTGAGGGATTCGGCGTTCCGAGATGTTCATGGAACTCATGACCTTGATACGGCTGATGACGGGAATCGCGAGGTGCTTCGGCGGGGGCGTCATTTCGTAGAGGTCGCCATCGATACGGTAGCGGATACGGAATTCGTCGGCGAACGGCTCAAAGTGAATATCGGAGGCTTTGTCTCGAATTGCCTGATGCAGAATGACGTTGACGAATTTGATGATTGGAGTCTCGTTGGCAGCTGCGACGAGTTCCGCGTCAGTGGCGTTTGAAAGGTCCCTGCCTTCCGCCAGTTTATGCTCTTCGACCAACTGGTTGATGACGTCGGAGACATTGGAACCGCTTTCTGGATAGAACGCTTCCATTGCCTCGATTATGTCCTTCGGACGTGCGACGACGATGTGGCATTCCTTGTCGACGACAAAGTGCAGTTCGTCGATTACCTTTGGATCAAAGGGCTTGTCTGTGGCAAGCGTGAGCGTGACGTCGTCCTCTGCGACAGGAACGATGCTGTATGTTCGTGCGATGTCTCCAGAGATTGCCTTGGCAAGTTCTTTGTCAAGGGCGGAGACATGGATTTCGACGAATTGCGTGTTCAGCTCTTCGGCGATAAGCTGCAGGAGCTGATCTTCCTGAATGAGCTGGTAGTTGTAGAGAACCTCCTCGAAGTCCTGTCCTGTGTTTCGGCTTTCTTCGAGAACTTCGGAGAGCTGTTCGTCATTTGCAATCTTGCGTTTGGTCAGAATAGACCAAATCATGCTGACTTCCGGAGAGATGTCAATGTTTCCGTCGTACATGGTTTTAAAAATTAGTCTATTATTCAGTGACAGTCAGACGGAGCACTTCGTTAATGGAAGTGATTCCCATTGATGCTTTGCGGAGGCCGTCATCGCGGAGGTCTCTCATGCCGAGTTCGACCGCACGGCGTTTGATGACGCCGGAGTCGGCGCGCTGGTAGATGAGATTCTCGATGGAATTGTCCAGCATGAAGATTTCATAGATACCCATTCTGCCGCGATAGCCTTTGTTGCAGTCGGGGCAGCCGACGGGTTCCATGAACGAGTGTGTCTTGACGAACTCTTCGTCGACGCCGAGGCCGTCCATTTCGTTAGGCGTGAGCTGATGCGGACGTTTGCAGGATTTGCAGAGTCTTCTGACGAGTCGCTGCGCCATGACTGCTCGCAGAGAGGAAGCCACAAGGAAAGGCTTCATGCCCATATCGATGAGGCGCGGGACAGCGGAAGGAGCGGCGTTGGTGTGCAGTGTGGAGAAGACCAAGTGTCCGGTCAGTGCGGCGTTGATGGCGATGGAGCCTGTCTCCTCATCACGGATTTCACCGACCATGATGATATTCGGCGCCTGACGAAGCATGGCTCGAAGCGCGCTTGCGAATGTGAGGCCGACGTCCGTGTTGACCTGAACTTGGTTGATTCCTGAAAGTTCGTATTCGACAGGGTCTTCCGCCGTGATGATCTTTCTGGTAGGCTGGTTGAGTTCGTGCAGGAACGAGTAAAGAGAGGTGGTCTTTCCTGAACCGGTAGGTCCGGTGACCAGGAAGATTCCGTCTGGCAGGTTAAGAATCTTGTAGATCAGTTTGGTGTCGTCATCCATGAAACCGAGTTCCGAGATGCCAAGCATGACGCCGCTCTTATCAAGGATACGCATGACGATGGATTCGCCGTATGTGCATGGGATGTCGGAAACACGAAGGTCGAGCTCTCGTCCCATTGCTGTGATGCGGATACGTCCATCCTGAGGGATTCTATGTTCGGAAAGATCCATGCCGCTCATAAGTTTAAGACGCGACAAGATTTTGTTCTGAAGGTATTTGGGCGGTGCCTCCACTTCGTTCAGAACGCCGTCGATACGATAGCGGACGCGGAAGCGTTTTTCCATTGGTTCCAGGTGAATATCGGATGCTCTGGAACGGAACGCTTCCATGATGAGAAGGTTGACATATCGAATGATAGGCGCGGATTCGTCGTCCTCGTCTCCAGCCGTATCGGTGGTGGAGTCGGTTGTGGCGGTGACGGTGACATCGGTGGTGGTTTCAGTCATTTCCGTCAGGATGTCGCCTGCGTCATTGCGTCTGTAGTAGAAGTCGAGCGACTGAGTGATCTGCTTCTCGGAGGCAATGACGTATATCACATCCATTTTCGTCAGATGTCTGACTGCGTCCTGCGATTCGATGTCCGCAGGATCCGCCATGGCGACAGTGAGCGATTCGCCGTTGTAGTCAACGGGAATCATTCGGTATCTTAGGGCAATCTGCGCGGGAATCAACTGAATGATGTGTTCGGGAACGCGTTCCTTGCGTTCGTCGAAATCGAATGTATCCATGCCGTATTCTTCTGAAAGGAGCTTCAGAACCGTCTTTTCATCAACGGCTTTTGTGGCATAGAGGGCGGCAAGCAGGTTGTCTGAACTTTCGTCCAGAAGGCGTTTTTTCGCCTCTTCAATCTGTGTGTTGTTAAGAAGTCCTCTTGAGGAAAGGAGTTCTACGATGAAATCTTCTTGACCGATCACGTTTGGTTCTCCGATAGGATAGTGAGCCAGTATGGAAATTGCTAAAAGACCAAAAAAGGTCCAGACAAAAGGCTAATATAGCCCCAAATTTTGCCAAATCCCTTTTTTTTTGAAAGAAAATTTGTCAACAAGGCAAAAATTAATGAAAAAAAAGTCCTAAGATGTGAAGTTGTCTAGAATTGTCGTGTTTTTGTTTTTGGGATTGATGTAGTCCCAAAACATTTTGGAAAACTGTTTTTGGGGTTCTGAATTGATGCTATGAAATTTGGAGAAGCGTGTCGAAGGCGTTTTTTTGAATCGTCGGAATTTCGTCGGTTGTTTCGTCATTCATTTTCGACCGCGGCCATCATTTCATCCGGAGACGTTGCCTCCCGAAGTGCGTTGAGCAGTTTGCCTTTTGCGATTGCCTGACAAAGTTTTGCCAGCAGCTGGATGTGTTCCTGCGCGTCTGGGGAGCATACGATGAAGAAGATGTCTGTCGGAACGCCGTTTTCTTCGCCGAAGAAAACAGGCTTGGAAGTTTTCGCGATGGCGATGAAAGGAGCTTCACATGTATATTCGTCTCTTGTTTGCGGGTGGACAAGTGCAATGCCTTCCGCCATTGCGGTGGAAGCGACCTCTTCGCGTTTCTGAATGTTGTCAAGAAATTCCTTTGGATCGTATAGCAGTCCAGAGCGTTCGGCGAGTTCAGTGAGCGCTCTGAGGATTGCGGGTTTTGTCTTTCCCGCGAGATTTGTTTCCATGGTTTCGACACGGCAGTAGTCGGCGATGCGCATTTCGTCTGGAACGGTTTTTGCATATTCGCAATGTCTTATCGGAATGTGCCTTACGAGTCTGTTCGAATACCAGTTGTCAAGTTCGTCATGTTCGAACATAATGCGTTCGCCCTGGCGGATGCATGGAATTTCTCCGGAGGTCACAAGCGCTCGCAGTTCCTTCGCCTCAATTTGGAGGAAGGCGGACGCATCTTCAATTGTCATCAGTTTTAGTGGCATTTTTCGTGTTTGGAGAACGTGATGTTTTCAATGCGTGTTGAATTGCGAATTGCATGGTTCGCCTTGTGATTTCCGTTTGCCGTGCGTCGAGAGTCGGATCGGAGACAAAGGGCCGTGGCGGCATGGCCTGAAAATCATCCATGGAGAACTTTGCGACCTTGTGGATTCCGGTCTGCAATTCTTTCGGAATTCTTGCGATGAGAAACTTGTTTGCAGGAAGATATTTTTTGTACGGCGGAAGCGATTCCCTTTCCCAATTCTGGCAGATGACGGCGTCATTATAGAAACTAAGCACCTTGAACGCGGGGGTGGGGCGGATTGTCGTCATTGTGGTTGGGCAAATCCATTGCTGCCAATGTTTGCGTGAGAATGCGAGATCCAGATGAACATGGCCTGCGAGTGCCAGAATCGCATTGGGCGTGCTGTCGAGCAAATTGGCTATCTCTGGCGAGCTTAGAGTCAGAGGCGGTTCGACGGGTTCGTGTTGAATATAGACAACAGGTGCGTTTCCGGCACTCGCGAACTGGTTTTCAAGCCATTTCATGGTGTCTTCGTAGAATATGGAACAGCCGTTTTTAGAACCAGCGACGTCCATTGCGGCGCAGATGAATCTGAATCCGCCAAGAGTGAACGAGAATTTGTTGGCGCCGAACACTTCATCGTAGCCTTGTGGCCAGTTGTCTCCTGGAATGACGATGGCCGGAATTCCATCGCCAAGACATTTTTTCAGGAAATCCTTGAAATTCCGCTGGCGCTCTACAGGGGAAATGCCTCTGCCCCACGAATCTCCGCAAATGACCACAGCCAGAGGATGTATTGCAGTGCGGATCTGGCAGAGAAGCGCCGCATTTCGTTCCACGTCATCTTGATTTTCGACATGCATGTCGGCAACCCATGCGATTTGAAAAAGCGGCGTGTCTTTTCGCTGTGACCACTCGGGCGGCGGCGTCTGTTCCCGCAATTCGTATTTTTTCGCCAATTCGGTGATTGCATTGCGACTGTCGCCGAATTCCTGTGCGTAAAGTGCGAAAATGGAAACGAATGCGGCAAACAGGAGGACCGATGGTTTCATTTCGACAAAGCCTCCTCAAGCAAGGGGTCTTCCTGTGCGCCGTTTTCGATTGCGAGATGGTACCAATCGAGAGCCTGGCGACGAATGGTACTTGCAAGGCGTTCCAGAGCGATTCTGTTTTCGTCGTCCTTTCGTGCCTGGAATTCAATTTCAGAAGAGCGTGTCAGCGCAATCATTGCCAGATTTATTGCGGCTTCATTGTCTTTGGCGTTCAGTTCCAATGCCTTCTGCAGTTGGACGATTGCGGCTTCGCGCCATTCCATTGCTCCGAGAGCGACGCCGAACAGTCTTGCGGTCTGCGGGTCCTGCGGCTTCAGCGCGGCGGCACGCGAAAGGCTTGCGAGCGCCCATGCGGATTGTTTGAGCTGAAGTTGCGCAAAGCCTAGTGCCAGAAGGACTTCGCCGTCATCAGGATTGCATTTCGGGGCGGTTGAGAGAGACTGTGCGGCGTCTGCGTCATTGCCCTCTGCTGATGCGAGAAGGCCTAAGCGCTTTAGTGCAAGGAAATTGTCAGGGTGCATCGACAAAACTTGACGATAGTTCCATTGAGCCGCTTCCGTTTTGCCTTTC
>JAKSPA010000149.1 GCA_024405235.1 Lentisphaeria bacterium | reverse complement strand
AGCGGGCGAAGGAGGTCTTCGACATCGAGATCGAGGGGCTGAAGAAGACCCTTGACTCGATCGGGAAGACGTTTACCAATGCGGTGAGACTCATGCTAGATGTGACCACGGGGGGCGGGGGAGTCGTCGTGAAGGGCGTCGGCAAGGGCTGTGTGGATTCCCCAAACAGTCAGGATTTCGATGTTGAACTCGAAAAAGTCTTCGACTGCCGTGTCACAGGAAACGATACCGCAAAGATGCGCGTCTATACGCTTCCAGCATTTGCTGGCTATGCGGACGGCGATACCATTGCGAAGAAGCTTGTTCAGGGAATGGCAATGGAACCGATCGTTCTGCCGTTCTACAGCGCCTACACAGATGTCGAATTCATAACATCGTCATTGCCGAATGGTTTGTCAGTCAAGTCGGACGGAAATGCGATTGTCATTTCCGGCAAACCGACTGTCTCTGGAGAGAAAACAGCAAAAATCACCCTGATTGGCAATGGTGGTGAAATAGCAGCCACTATTCAGATTGCATTCGCGACGACATCTCTGGATGAAATCAATCCCGCTGCGGCAAGATATACTTCTTTCACTGGCCGTGTTCTGGACGAAAACGGCATGACCGTCGGCATCGTCTCGCTCGTTCGCGGCGCTTCTGAGTTCGCATTGAAGAGCACGGGCATCGTGGAAATCGAGGACGTTCTCGACGATTGGCGTCTTGCCGCAGACAATGTTGTCACCACCGGCAAGGAGGGCGTTGCTTCCATTACTCTGCCGCCGAGCGGCGAGGGCTTCGGCGCTTTGGTCGCAGAGGATGGAAAAACATACGACATCACCTTCCGCGGCAATCTTGAAAGCGTTTCGAATGACGACTATCTCGGAAGCTACAACATCTATCTGCAGGCCGAGGACAATTGCGGCAAGTACTATGGCTACGGCTTCCTGCAGATGAACATTGCCGTGGATGGATCGGTTTCGATTTCAGGCGAATTGCCGGATGGCGAAGACATTCCTGCAGTTGTGTCACACATGACTTTCGATGAGGAAAACGGTCTGGTGCCTTTCTATGCTGAAACCGAGAGCGGTTCTTCCATCGGCGGCGCACTGCGCATCGTCCCCGCGCTTCATCGTCAGGAAGGCGAAGGATGTGTTTCCTCCTGCGACAGCATTGTGGCTTTGAAGTGGAGCTCTGCTGCTGACGAGGGCAAGGTCATCGGCATTACTCTCTGCGGCGTCGCATACGACACCACACGAAGCGTGACCGAGCAGATGAAAGGAGAGGACGGCACCGTCTTCTCGCTGAATTTCTACGCCGTTTGGGATTCGCAACGCTCAAGCAAGACTGTTGTTCCTGCAAATGTCAGAAAGCAGGGATTGCTCTCTGGCGTGACAATCGCTGAAAGCAACGCCGGAAAGAGCTTCGAACCGCAGCTGCCTGAAGGCATTGCACTCTATCCAGGCCAGAAATTGACCTTCTCCGTCGATGAGAGCGGAAAGATTTCAGGTTCCTTCAAACTGCTCAAGAACGATACGGCTGGAACTCTCGAAACCGTTGATTTCTGCGGAATTTTCATTCCGTATCAGGCCAGTTGCTGCGGAGAAGTGCCGCCCGCATTGGCATACGGACATTTCCTCTATGGCGGCAAATCATGGTCGATTCTCGTCATTCCTTACGTTACCGCTGATTTCAATGCATTGAAGGAATTGAAGATCTCCATCAATTCCTCCACCAGTGGAATCAATCTGAAAACATCTGGTTCGACAACGGGTTCGCTTCGTGCGCTTGTGTCTGCCAATGGCGTTGAGGCGCTAGCCGTTGACAACAAGAATTTCACAGTGGCGAACACGAAGACCATAACCGGAAAGCGAATTTCGGCAGTGAACGTCGACTACGGCATGATGGTCGTGCCGACCTGTTCCTTCGAGTACAACGTGGTTGCCTTGAGTCTCACGAAACTTCTTGGCAGCGACACTGAGGCCACCAGCGGCATGTTCGCTCTTGCGCTTCCTGAAGACATGAACATCATCACGCCGGATTCTATTCCTGACGGTGCGACATTCTACATCTACGATGCCTCGAAACGCGTCTTCATGCAATGCCTTGACAGAACGAATTGGCAGCCGGGCCAGGCCTTCTTCGTCTACTTCGGCAATCCCAACACCTCCATTACATTGCGACTCTGCACGACTGCGTCAAATGGCGAAGAGACGCAGGACGCAGGAAAGGTCGTTTTCCAAGGCGAACCAGAGAAGGCAGAGGGAACGATGACCTACTGGGATCCTCAGGTCGGAATCTACTCGTCCAAAGGCATGACTGATCCGGCAGGCTTGCGCAATGGCGTCTGGCTGAAGAAATAACCACTGCCGTTGAACAACTTCAAGAAACCAATGCATTCACTGATTCTTTCATTGTCGATTCTGCTTCTGCTCACAGCTGTCTCCTGCAAGGACAAGAAGAGCCCCGCGCAACCCGCAGAGGCTGTTCCCAGTGCTAAAGAGACATCTGCTGAAACCGCTCCTGTTTCCACGTTCGCTCTGAGCTACGAAGGCATTCTCGATTTGGGGACGCTCTATGAACGCGAAGAGCGTCACGCCGAGTTCTCCGTCAAGAATGTCTCCAATGAACCGCAGACGCTGGCGCTTGTCGAGCCGACATGCGAATGCATCGTTCTGGACGAAGAGAAGATCGAAAACGTTCTGCTGCAGCCCGGCGAGGAACTGAAGGTCGGTTTCATAATGCAGGCGGCGACTGTCCATCTGGAGTCTTTCCTGCGCAATATCAAAGTGGTTCCGATGGTTGGAAAGCCGATGACTGCGCAGGTGGGCGGTCGCATTCTAAAGCCTGCATTGATCCAGCCGGAAAGCATTCTGGAGATGGAAGCGCAGAAGAATCCTGCGGAACCATGGAAATACGTCTTCGAAATCAAGAAGAATCCAGAGATGGACAAGCCCTTGAGATTCGGAAAGCCAGAGGAACTTCCGCATCTTGATGGCGGCTGGACGGAGACGGGCGATGATAGATACGAGATGGTCGTCACGCCGAAGGCGCCACTGCCGTATGATCGCAAGTTCGTGCAGTATCTTCGCGTTCCGATCGAAGAGCCGAAGGAGGCGCGCAATATTCTCTTCGTCATCGTCAGTCGTGTCGGCGAAGCGGTGAATTTCGCTCCCGATTCGTGGAAGATCTCGCGTGCAAAGCTTGAGGAGGCTGGACAGTTCACCGAACGCTTCGCGTACGGCGAGGTGCCTGGTCTTCAGGAGGAGAAGAACGACGGCGTGAAGGATCTCAAGAACATGATGAAAAAGAGTCTCCTGCGTCAGCACAATGCCGTGCCACTGAAATTCGTAAAGGAAAACCACGATTGGGACGACCTCTTCGCCCATCTTGAATACGAAGTGCCAGCAGGCGTTTCCGTCGAAAAGATACGTCATCCGCAAGGCATCGAGTTGCGTGTCACTGTGACGAAGGAGGCCTTCGCAGGCGATGTCAAGACAGTGTCGGTCGTGCCGTATCGCGACATCAACCGTTGCGCCCCAATCAATATTCAGATCGCGGAGTAGAAATAAATGAAATTCGGCGCCTTGGGCAGATTATTCGCCGTTTTGGCGCTCGCTTTTCTCTTGACGGGCACGCTGGCGGCACGTCCGTTTCTAGTGCTTTTCGGCTCGGAATCCTGTGACGACTGCAATGCGCTCAAGGATGCTTGGAAGGAGGAGATGACTGAGGCAGGCTCGCCAGTGCTTGTCTATGTCTGCATCGATGACGACGATGCCTATTCGTTTTTGAAAAAGTCCGAGAGCCTTCTGAAGGCTGGAGCGCATCCTGCGGTTTTTCCCGTCCTATTGGCTGGCAGGAAATTCTATTATGGAATAGATGCCATAAAGGAGAATTTCGAAGATTGTCTCAAACTGGCGGAAAATGCTCCTGCGGAGCTTTCGTTCACTGAATTCGACGCAATTCGCGAGTGCGCCGAAATGACAACGGAAAACTATGTCGTCTGCAAGACGGTGCTCGCGGAGAATGCAGGCGAATCGACGGAAGGCGGCAATGGCGCGCGTCTGCAGAATGGCGATGCAAAGACGTCGGCTTTCCTTTTTCTGGAAACCGCGGCAGCCAGTAAGCATAGCGAACGGCAGAATCGCGAAGTAGAACTGCTGAAGAAAGATTGTCCGTCTCTTGAAATCGACCGCTACGAGATTACGGACAATGAAGGGCAGTTGATGTATCTCCGCTTTCTCAGGCATTTCGATATCGAGGAGAACGGCGAGAATCTGGCGCCGCTTGTCGCATGGAACGACGGCTATGTCTCCGGACGGTTGGCGACATCGGAGGAATTGGCTGCCGCGCTTGAGGCGGCGCAAAATGCGGCGGAGGCCAGGGAGCCGTTTTGGCGTGGCGATGCTACAGCCGATGAGTTGGCCGAATTGTCCGCGCATAACAAGACTTTTCTTCTGAACGCGACTTTCTGGACCGCACTTTTCGCAGGGACGCTTGACGGAATCAATCCATGCGCCTTCGCCACTGCGATCTTCCTTATCAGCTATCTGCTCTATCTGAAGAAGGGACGCCATTTCGTTCTGGCGGTTGGACTCTGTTTCTGTCTTGGCGTTTTCCTCTCGTATTTGCTTTTCGGAATAGGACTGAGTTTTCTCGTTGATTTTCTGAATAAATTCGCCTTCGTGAAGAAGATCATCTACGGATTGTTCGCTCTGGCTGGATTGATTCTCGCGATTATGCATCTGCGGGACGCGCTTCGCTATCGCAAGTCAGGCAACGCGTCCGACATGGACATGGGACTGAACGTGCAGACGCATCGTAAAATCCATGACAAGATCCATACGTGGGGAAAACTCACGGGAGCAATTGCAATTCCAGCCGCCGTCGTGCTTGGCTGCGTTGTATCGTCAATGGAATTCGTCTGCACGGGACAGATTTATCTGCCCATGCTGGTCGCCATAAACGCTTCCGGTTTCAATCTATATGCATTCCTTCTGCTTCTGGTCTATAATCTCGCGTTCATAATTCCGCTGGTGGCAGTCACTTTCCTGGCATATTATGGCGTAGGCGCACAGGCGCTTGCAAAGTGGGCGAGAAATCACGTCCTTGTGACAAAGATATTCATGGCGGCGCTCTTCCTTGCACTGGCTGGACTTATGGTCTGGATGATGTGGTGGAGTCTCTGAACGTAAGTAGTGCCTGCTTGTTA
>JAKSPA010000148.1 GCA_024405235.1 Lentisphaeria bacterium | reverse complement strand
CATAGATCTTGTCTTTCCGCAGGTGTTGAATTTTATCAACAAGGATCTTGTCGAGCGTCCCGCGGAGGAGATCACCCGTGTGCTGCTGTGGATTTCCATAGGCCTGAGCGTTCTCTACATCATACGTTATCTATGCCAGTATTTCATTGGCTCTTGGGGACACATCATGGGCGCGAAAATGGAACGAGACATGCGGCAGGATCTCTTCCATCGCTATCAGACGCTCTCCTTTTCCTATTACGACCACAACAACACAGGCGAAATGATGTCCCGTCTGGTGACAGATCTGTTTGACATTACGGAACTTGCGCACCACGGTCCTGAAATGCTGCTCATTGCCGCTCTTAAAATCGTCGGCTCGTTCGTCCTGCTTCTCAGAATCAATGTCGGCATGACCGTCCTCCTGCTTGGAGTGACCATATTGATGGCTGTATTCACCTTCTGCCTGAACATCAGAATTCGCCGTCTCTTCACCGAGAACCGCAAGAAAATCGCGGCAGTCAACGCAGGCGTTCAGGATTCTCTCGCAGGCATTCGCGTAGTCAAATCCTTCGGCAACGAGAAACTGGAGCAAAGCAAATTCGACCATCGCAACGAAGAGTTCCTTTCGACGAAGGTCAGCAGTTATCGCGCTCTTGGCTTCATGCACGCAGGCAATTCCTTCTTCCAGGGCCTGCTTTACGTAGCCATTCTCGCAGGCGGCGGATGGTTCATCGGGCTCCGTTCGCTGGAACCCATGGAACTGGCCATCTACGCGCTTTATGTCGGCATTTTCCTAGGGCCGCTGGATATGCTGCTTCATTTCACGGAGTCATTCCAGCGCGGCCACACAGGCTTCAAACGCTTCTATGAAATCGTCTCCATGGTGCCGGAAATCGCGGAGTCTCCAAATGCCGTGGAATTGTCGTCCGTCACGGGAAAGGCAAGTTTCCGTGACGTGAGTTTCTCATACGATCCAGCGGTTCCCGTGCTGAAGCACGTCAGTTTCGACATGCTTCCTGGAAAGACCGTCGCTCTAGTCGGAACTTCAGGCGGCGGCAAAAGCACAATCTGCGCCCTGCTCCCGCGATTCTACGAACCCAATGACGGCTGCGTGGAACTGGATGGATGCGACATACGAAACTTCACGCTGGCGTCGCTTCGACGCCATATCGGAATCGTCCAGCAGGATACCTATATGTTCTGCGGTTCAATACGCGACAACATCCTCTATGGCCGCCCTGACGCCACCATGGAAGAGGTGATCGACGCCGCGAAACGCGCCAACATCCACGATTTCATACAGTCACTGCCAGATGGTTATGATTCATACGTCGGCGAGCGCGGCGTCCGTCTTTCTGGCGGTCAGAAGCAACGCATCTCCATCGCACGCGTATTCCTTAAGAATCCGCCCATTCTGATTCTGGACGAAGCGACCAGCGCCCTTGACAACGAAAGCGAACGCAAGATTCAGGCCGCGCTTGTCGAACTATCCCGCGGGCGCACCACTCTAGTCATCGCGCACCGCCTATCCACGGTGCGCAATGCCGATGAAATTCTTGTCGTGGACCACGGAGAGATCATTGAACGCGGCAATCACGACACCCTTCTGGAACAAAAAGGCAAATACGCGAAATTGTACGCCCTGCAGTTCTCCTGAAAGATGACACCGTTCTGCATCTTCGCCATTGTAGATGCCATTATCGCAGCCATCATGTATTTTGGCGGCATGGAATTCAAATTGGCATTCTGCATCATGGCGGGCATGATCGTGGCGGAAATCGTCGCACGCGTGACCTTCCATTTCTTCTTCCAAAGTCTGGACGATTACGGAGAAGCCTGGCGCTACAGATGCAAATGGGATATATTCAGCCTGATAGACGGCGAGCTGTGGGATGACATGAAGGC
Source organism: Lentisphaeria bacterium (assembly GCA_024405235.1). GTDB lineage: Bacteria > Verrucomicrobiota > Lentisphaeria > Oligosphaerales > Oligosphaeraceae > UBA1724. The sequence continues at coordinate 3,319 of JAKSPA010000148.1, read as the reverse complement.
GTCATTTATTTTGTGGGCATACCACACGCTTGCCCTATTGGCAGGCATAGGCGTCTTCTGTCTTGTCGATAAATTGCTATGAAGCGAACTGAAATGAGCATGCCGAAAGGGCAGCGTCGTTTCACTTTCCAGAATGCATCCATCACTTTGCGACTTCCGTTTCCTGCGCTTGCGAACCATTGACAGGAACGTAGCCTGTCTTTTCGACAAGTTCATGACCTGCAGGCGAACACATGAAATCCACAATCTTCCGCGTGTTGGCGGAACGTGGCAATACGGTCACCATATAGGCCGTCGCAACCAGCGGATAGCTACCGTTGCGGATGTTTTCAACTGTCGGTGCAACGCCGTTGATGGAAAGAAGCTTTATCTGCTTGTTCCGAAGCATTTCCATGGCATAGTAGCGGAATGAGAATCCAATGGCGGCCTTGAAATTCCTATAGTTGGCCGTATCGTTGATGATTTCACCCATTCCCCCTACTCGGTCTTCCTTGATAGGCGGCATGATGGGAGTATCCCCCATCAGCTTTTGGAGGGTGGTCTGACTGCCGCTTCCCTCGTTCCGCTGGAAAGGAATGATCTTCACGTCTTCCGGCAAACCTATCTCCTTCCAATTCGTGATCTCTCCTGAATAAATCCCCCTGATCTGCTCCGTCGTAAGATTGTCGATTGGATTCTTCGCATTGACATAGAAGACAAAGGCGTCCATGCAGAAAGGCGTCAGTTCATAAGTCAACCCTCTCTTTTCCGCTTCTTCCTCCTGTTGTTTCGATGGCGCAAGAGCAAAAATCAAATCGCGTTCTCCATACAGCAATTCTTTGTATATGCGATCGGAACCATTTGTCAAAAGATAATTTCGACTCGTTGCATAGGCTTCAGGATACATTTCCCTTGCCATGGCTGCATAGATAGGATATAGCGCATACGCACCATCGATATGCGGATAACCTTCATCGGCAGAAAGGACGTATTCATCTGGAACAATGACCTTCGCCAGTTTATCGTTGTCCTGTGTCGGTCTATACTCCCACCAGTCCACTTCGTGTTTGACAACTGGAAACCGCTCGACCGTCCACCACTTGTAACCGGCCATTGCGCAGCAGACCACAACGGAAAGCCCCATGATGCAATAGGAAAAACGTCGGATTCGTCTTTTTGAAAAGATGCACCCGAAACTGCAACAGAGCAGTCCCAGCATGAACGCCGTAAGACACAGCGGATTAATGCCGTTCTTTGCCGCCCCTGACAAAGCGATAATAATCATTCCAACTGCCCATGCCCAACTTATGCCAAAGGCAACGATGCCCTGGAACAATATTTTCAAAATCAGAAGCGGAATGCTTTTTTTCCTTGTGTTTTCCATTTTGCTTAGGCCTTTGGCTTTTTACAATTCTCAATTCGTAATTCTCAATTCTCAATTAATAAATGCTATGTTCAGATGCGGCGCGCACTGCCAGACTCTTCTTGCGGTTTAATGCAACTATGCATTAATTGAGAATTGAGCATTGAGAATTGAGAATTGAATTGATTCTGCATTCTGCATTAATTGAGAATTGAGCATTGAGAATTGAGAATTGAATTGTAAGGTTTTATTTTTTCCCTATGAAATCCAGCGCCCATTTCCAGTCGTATGCGGACAATCCCTGATATTCCGACCTCTGAACATACCCCAAATAGGGTCCAATTGCAGAAGTGTCGAATGGCTCTGGCATTGACGTTCCAGGCAATCCAGGCAGCCCCAGAAATTCCCATGCAGGCGAGGCCGCACGGCAGGCGATATATTCACTTTTCGTTTCCATCCATGGAACTGAATTGAAGCCTTGTACAAGAACACGTCGCGGCGCAAGGGAGGCAAGCAGAAGATGCTGATCAAATGTCAGCAGTCTGGCAGGATTGCGTGCGTATTTCGCGTATGCCTTGCAAAACCAGTGGCTGAATATCAGCATCTCCGTAGCTATGTTTTCGCCTAAATCGTGCTTCGCCAGACGGACACTGCCGCCGCCGCATTGGTTCAGAATGGCCACGCCGAAGCGTTCGTCTCTCGCCGCAGCAAGAAACGCTGCCTTTCCAAGACGGGCATGGCCAAGCACGATGGCGCGTTTAGAATCCAGTTCCGGAATCCCCTCCACCAGATCCATTCCTCTGGAAAGCGCCCACGCCCACGCGCCAAGAGATGTCGTATTGTCCTCTCGCGAATTGTCGCGCTTACCCCACAAGCTGAAAACGCCCGTATAGGCAAATGGCGTCTGACGATGCAGTACGTTCGGTTCCTCCCAGTCTGGCGCGGGATCTGGCGATACTTCGCAGTAGCATGCACTGAGCAGCGCATATCCCTCGGCAAGAATCGTCCCGATCGGCAGAACGTTCTTGGAATTTGGGTTGGACATATAGCCGCGTGAAGTTGAGGACGGACGATTGTTCTTCCGCGGAATGAATGCGTCATTGGGACAGAAGACATTCGGCACCTCTATATCTTCATCGGGAATCAGTTCATGGTTTCCACGGCGGTTCAGCATCAATATGACAGGAACAGGCCCCTTGGCATATTTCGGACGAATCAGAATCCAATTGATGCACGGACCGAACTTGTCCGTCCGAAACCACATCTTATACAACGAGCGAATTCCCAAGCCGCCGATAGCGTCACTGCGCTCCTGCACCTTTTCAATGACAAGAGATTTGGGCGGCGGCGGCTCCTGACCATACATCTCTCTAGAGAAAATGCCTAGTATCTCCTTGCGTCTAGCCTCCCAGTCGCCTGGAGTTAGAACTCGCGTTCCGTCCACAAAGGTCAGCGGATCCTCCAGAGAATACGACGCAATCTTCGTTTCGTCGAAATTCGGTTCGTTGTAATTCGGACGGATGGGAGGAATGATCTCGGACATGTATCGGTGGAAAAGGTTTGCTATGCAAAGGCGGCGTAGGTTTGAAAGAATCGTGCCGAAGACATTTTTCAAACTCCTCTAATTTATCTCTTATTATTTCATTTGTACGTGCGCGTGCGAAAACTCACATCGCGCAATGTGGAACGGGTGGACCATTTCGTCCGCGCAAAGAATAGTGCCGCGGAGCTTACCTCCGTGGAAAAATCCAGAGGCTAGGCACTTCTTGTGGTTTCATAAATCAATCCGTAATTTTAGCAGTTTATCTCTATACAAATATGGTAATTTTGTGTTTTCAGAGGGAAAACAAGCATTTTTTAGCAATATATCTATATAAAGATTCATCAAAAGCAATTTATCTCGATTGATAAATACTTTTTTTTTCGGACACTCTCAGTTGCCGAGCGTTTGTCGTCCAGACAAACCGCACAACCACC
>JAKSPA010000147.1 GCA_024405235.1 Lentisphaeria bacterium | reverse complement strand
AGCGGTTTTATTCAAAATTGAATGTGCCGCAGCAGGCCTTGTATTTCTTGCCGGAGCCGCAGGGACATGGATCATTACGGCCGACTTTCGGCTGCTCGCGGCGAACCGTGATCGGACGCATCGGCTGGGCAGGACGGCTTGCGGTGCCTTCGAATTGACCGAAGGACTGGTGCATGGTCTGAATGCGAGACGGCGCGGCAGGACGGCGCGGTTCCTGCGAGCCGTCCGGATTCTCCACGTGCTGTTCGCGCTGGGAGGCCTGCTTTTCGCCGTTCTCTCCATTCTGCGTCCGTTCCATGTCAGGAGTCCTGCGGACGACGCGATAGCGGAAGATGTTCGTGCAGACGGAGTCCTTGATGCTTCCAAGCAGTGTTGAATAGAGGTTGTAGGCCTCCTGCTTGTATTCGACGAGCGGATCGCGCTGACCGTAGGAACGCAGCTGCACGCTCTGACGCAAGTCGTCCATGTCGTAGAGATGGCCCTGGTAGAGATTGTCGAGCGCGTTCAGCATGATGTATCTTTCAAGCCAGCGGCTGGACTCTTCTCCGTCCACATTCTCCTTGATGGTATATGCTTCGTTGATCTTCTCCATGATGGCATCGATCATTGTCTCGGAATCGTTCTGATTCTTCGAATCCGTGAAAATCTCCTTGGGGAATGTGAATGGCACGGTTCTGGACAGCCAACCCTGAAGTTCGCTAGTATCCAGCGCTTCGTTCTTGGGACGTGCGGCGAAAGCGGCATCCACGCGTTCGCCGACGGCTGTGCGGATGAAATCCATAAGGAGCTGTCTGGAATCCTCTTTCGTGAGAATCTCGTGGCGCAGGCCATAGATGGCGACGCGCTGCTTGTTCATGACGTCGTCGTATTCCAGAGTGCGCTTACGGATGCCGAAATGCTGCTGTTCCACGCGCTTCTGAGCCTTTTCAATTGAGCTGTTAAGCAGCGGATGCGAGAGTTCCTGACCTTCTTCTAGGCCGAGACGTTCCATGATTCCCGCGACACGGTCGGAACCGAAGAGTCTCATCAGATTGTCTTCCAAAGAGATGTAGAATCTTGATGAACCAGGATCGCCTTGACGGGAGCAACGTCCGCGCAGCTGAAGATCGATACGGCGTGCATCATGGCGTTCGGAGCCTATGACATGCAGTCCGCCGAGTTCCTTCACGCCAGGCCCGAGCTTGATGTCGGTACCGCGGCCTGCCATGTTTGTTGCGATGGTGACCGCTCCGCGCTGACCTGCGCGTGCAACGATTTCGGCTTCGCTCTGATGCTGCTTTGCGTTCAGGACATTGTGGATGATGTGTTCGCGGGTGAGCAGGCGCGACAGCAGTTCTGAGACTTCAACGGAGATCGTGCCCACAAGGACGGGCTGGCCCTTCTTGTTGCATTCCGCGATCTCCTCGATGATGGCGCGGTATTTTTCACGCTGCGTCTTGTAGATTCTGTCGTTGTAGTCAATGCGCTTGCAGGGACGGTTCGTGGGAACCGTTACAACGTCCAAATTGTAGATGGACTTGAATTCCGTGGCTTCCGTTGCTGCGGTACCGGTCATGCCCGCGAGCTTGTCGTACATCCTGAAGTAGTTCTGGATGGTGATGGATGCAAGTGTCTGTGTCTCGCGTTCGATCTGGACATTTTCCTTCGCTTCGAGAGCCTGGTGGAGGCCTTCGGAGAAGCGTCGACCAGGCTGAGGACGGCCCGTGAATTCATCGACGATGATGACTTTGTTGTCCTGCACGACATACTGCACGTCCTTTTCGAAGAGGCAATATGCCCTGAGGAGCTGCGAGATATTGTGAAGCAGTTCGGACTTTCTGTCGTATTCCACCTGCGCGCTCTTGCGTTTTTCAAGCTTTGCTTCGTCGGTCAGGACGGTGTCTGCGTCGAGTTCGCTGAAGATCGTCGGAAGATCTGGAATGACGAAAGCCTGCGGGTCGGCTGGCATGAGTTCGCGGCGGCCCTTTTCGGAGAGTTCAGATTCGCCGCCCTTTTCGTCGACGGTGAAATAGAGTTCCTCCTTGATATCCTGAAGCAGTCCACGATTGGTGTCGGAATGCCATTCGATATCAACGCGCTCAAGTCCCTTGCGGACGCCTGCGTCTTCCATGAATCTGCGAAGGAGCTTGTGTCGCGGCATGCCGATCTGGACGCGCGCCAGCAGATGATATGCTTCATCCTTTTCATTGTCGGTGGCGTTTTCTTTGTCAAGAAGCGTCTTGGCCTTCTGAAGGAGATCAGCCATCAACTTGTACTGTCTGTTGAAAAGCGCTTCGACCATAGGCTTCACCTTGTCGTACATGTGGGTGGAGACCTTCGCGGGACCGGCGATGATAAGAGGCGTTCTCGCTTCGTCGATGAGAATGGAGTCGATTTCATCGACGATTGCATAGAAGTGGTCTCTCTGCACGAGTTCCTTGCTTGAATGCGCCATGCCCATGTCGCGCAGGTAGTCGAAACCGAATTCGGAGTTCGTTCCGTACGTGATGTCACAGTTGTATTGTTCGCGACGGACATCCGGAGACTGGTTGTTCTGAAGGCATCCGACGGTGAGTCCGAGCCATTTGTACAGGTGTCCCATCCAGTCCGAGTCGCGCTTGGCAAGATAGTCGTTGACGGTGACCAGCTGAGCATTTCGTCCCGTAAGCGCGTTAAGATAAAGAGGCATGGTGGCGACAAGCGTCTTGCCTTCGCCAGTCGCCATTTCGGCGATTTTGTGCTGGTGGAGGACGATGCCGCCCATGATCTGCACATCGAACGGAACCATGTCCCATTCCAGACGATGTCCAGTCACATTTACGAAATGCTCTTCTTCTTTCGTGGATTCCTTGAGGCGCCGGCATGCGTCCTTCACTACGGCGTATGCTTCGCACATGATGTCATCTGTGGTTTCGCCCTTCTGCAGACGCTCCTTGAATTCTAGCGTCTTGGACTGCAATTGTTCGTCAGTGAGTGAACGGAAGCTTTCCGCTAGTTCGTTGACCTTACGGACAAGAGGCCATAGACCGTTGACAATGCGCTTGTTGCGTCCGGCGAAGAGTTTTTTTGTAATCCAGTCGAGAAACATCATAACTTATGCTAAAAACTTTTGGTTCAGTTACGCTTCAGGGATTCCGCATTCCGTTTATTTGGAACCGGGATGATCCAGCGGCAGGCCCTTTGCGCAGATTGGGCACTCGGCGGGATCGAAGGTCTTGAGCGAGAGTTTGATCAGGCTGTGGAAAGGAATGCCGAAATCGACATCGCCTTTGCTACGGTCAACGAGAACGGTCACGCCCACGGGAATTGCACCGAAGGAACGCACCAGATCGATGGTCTGCTGGACACGGCCGCCTTTTGTGACGACGTCTTCCGCGACAAGGACGCGTTCGCCTGGTTTCAGAGTGAAACCTCTGCGGAGAATCAGATTGGATTGGTCATCTTTTTCGGCGAAAATCGCACGAGTTTTAAGTGCCTTTCCGACTTCCTGACCGACCACGATGCCGCCGATTGCAGGGGAGATGACAACGTCGATTTTCTTGTCTGCCCATGGCTTTGCCATTTCTTCGCAGAGTTTGCTTGCGATTTCGGCGTATTGCAGAAGCAACGCGGCCTGGAAGTAATGGTCGCTGTGGAGTCCGCTGCGCAGCAGGAAATGTCCTGTGAGGAGTGCGCCTGTATCAGACATGTATTTCAAGATTTCTGCTTCGGTCATGGTAATTAGATTCCTATTTGTTTTGTGGTTTGAGTGTTTTTGAAAGTTTGTCTATAGAATCGCAGATTGCGTCTGCCAGTTTGTCCTGGTAGTCCTTCTTCTGCAGATTTTGAAGTTCGTCCTTGTTCGAGATGAATCCAAGTTCCACAAGCAGTGCGGGCGAGGGAGTGTCTATGATGACTTTGAACTGCTTTCGCTTGATCCCACGGTCAGTGGCTTTGGTGGCGTTCAGAAGGGCCTTTTGTGTGTAGAATGCCCATAGCGCGCTAGTTTGCTGGAATGGCGTGGCGGCGCCTTTCTTGCCGATGTTTGTCGTGCCGAAGGACGGGACGTCTGGCGGATTCGCCAGAAAGACCTCTATGCCGCTGATGGATGCGTCTTCGGCGGAATTGCAATGAATTGAGAGGAAGAGGTCTGGTTTCTTCTTGGTCGCGAAATCGCATCGTTCCTGAAGCGTGATTGTTTTGTCGCCTGTGCGCGTCATGCTGACTTGATAGCCACGGATGCGCAGAATTGCGGCGATTTTACGCGCCATGAGAAGATTCAAATTCTTCTCTAGAATCTTGCCGCTGGAGGCTCCTTGATCTTTGCCGCCATGACCAGCGTCTATGACGATGTTCTTGATTTTACGTCTAGGAAGCAGCGTTGTTCTTAGTAGCGGTTCGATGAATTCAGAGTAATCGGTCTTTTCCAGCAGATAGCGGCCTTTTTCATAAACGACTGGATAGCTGAGGCTGGCGTGCAGGTTTCCAATCAAAAAGAGGGGCTTCTTTTCGGTGAAGACCAAAGTTTCTTTTCTTTGAGTCACAAGCGTCAGGACTCGCAAATCGTGGTCTTTGCCTTCGACGACGTGAAAATTGTATCGCGCGGCGATTTTTTTCAGATCGTAATACTTGCGAGTCTTGTGACTGATTTCAGGAAAAGTCAGTGGAACAGGTTTGTAGGCGGCCGCAGGCTTTGCTGCAGGCGTCTGGCGAGGGGTGGATTTTGGCGCGGCGTGCTCTTGTGAAGTCGGCGCAGGTTTGGCCGGCGCATAGGGGGCGGGCCGCTTGGTATCTACTGTAGCTGGAACAGTTTTATTCACAGAGCCTTTTGATGGCACATGTGCAGGACCTTTGTCGCTATTCTCGTGAATCGCGGGTTTCTGCGGCGCCGTTGCTGTTTTCTGCGGCGCCGTTGCGGGCTGTGCCTTTCGCGACTGTTCAGAGCGCTCGTGAGCACCGCCGATGATCGGTGAGCCATTGTCGACCACAGGAAGGGGCGGTCGTTTGGTCACGGGGGCGGCATTCATTATTCCGCAGAAAATGAATGTTGCAACGAGAAGAATGCCTTTTATGTATCTCGTATGCGTCATGTCAGGGTAGAATCAACTATTTGTTCACGATGTCTATTCGGGCTTCTTTTTCGCCGCGTATGACGGCAGCGTCAACAATGCACTTTGCCACCTGGCCTTTTTTCACGTTCGGAATATCGAACATCACGTCGAGCATGCGCTTTTCAATGATTGCCCGCAGACCTCTGGCACCT
>JAKSPA010000146.1 GCA_024405235.1 Lentisphaeria bacterium | reverse complement strand
CCTGAATAGCCCCAAACTCCCCTGCCCCCCGCTCCCCCAAGTTGGCACGAATTAACCCGCCTTGGGCCCCGTTCACTCCGGCAGCCCGCGCCGCAGGCCGATCTTACCTTCTTGGTGGAACAAAGCGCACAAAAAAAGCCGACGCAGACGAAATTGTCATCCGCGTCGGCTTTTTTTCTTTCAGACTATTCTGCAGTCATCCGCTCTTGTGCGTATGGAGCAATAGCCTTTATTTCAGGATGATACATGGATTCGATCGTAACTGGTGGAATCGCAAAGTCGCCTGTGTTCACGACACGCGCATTGTATGACACCTCAAAAGTATTAGCAGAGGCAGTTGCCATGGAACCGAAGCCGAGGAAACGATCAAAACGATTTTCATGGTATTCAAGATTCAATCGGTTCTCTATCTTGATTCTCGTTGCGGCTTCGTGGCTGCGTGTCGCAAACTGTGCGTCTTCGATTTCAAGGCAGCCTGGCAGTAGATCGCAAATGACGAAATTGTCGATGCTGTCAGCATTGAATTTGACTTTCAGCGTAACGCAAAGCAACTGCCCGCGCTTGAATTTTGTGATCGGATTGCCATCCATATCAAGGAACTCCTTGCTGATGGAAAGACCATTCTCGACTTTCTCAAGCTTCTCTGGGAGTTTCCAGTCGCGCACGAATGCGGAAATTGCGGAATCGCCTGTGTTTTTCACGACCAGGCTTGAAGCGCCTTTGTAGCGCAGAGGCGCCGTGAAGTCAGTCGTGGTGCCGCCCTTTGTGACGCATCCTGCGATCTTGCCGATCTTGCGCACAGTGCAGTATCTGCCTATGCCGAGCGCCGCCCATGCATTCTCCTGCGTCGTTCCCCAATGACCTTCCGAATTGCGATGAGACATAAGAGCATTGTAGAGTTTATCTACCGACGGATTTTCCGGAAGCGCATCGCAGAGCATCCAAAGAGCCATTCCTTCACGACGGATTATGGAATCGAAGCCGATAAGGTACGCGGCTTTCCTGAAGAAATCCTCCTGAAGCACCTTTTCAAGGTCCTTCACGCCTTCCGCCGCATGTCCGCATTTGATTCGCGTCATGGCGATAAGGAATTTGCAGAAGTTGTCGCATTCATTCATCAAAAGCTTCGCGCGAGTTTTTTCATCCGCATTTTCGGGAATCTGCTGTGGTTTGTCGGAAATAAGCTTCAAGTATTTGACGGCGTTCTGCGGTTCAGCATAAGCCAAAAGGTAATTGGCAAATGCTCGCAACGCAACAGGATTGGAGGTCTTGTTAAGGAATGTCTTCAGATTGGCGACAATCTGAGTACGCCAATTTGCATCAAGAGAATATCCTGCCTTCTCGGCTTCGAAGAGGAAGAGATAGGCAAACAGAGAACCTTCCGTCCATGTGGAATTCATGCCGTTCCACATGGACATCCAGCCGTTCCATTGACGTTTCATCGAAAGTTCGTTCAATGCAACCAGAATGTTGTTTCTTGCTGCAAGAGCATAGCTTGCAGGCAGGATGCCGTTGTCCACAAGACTCTGCATGGCAAGCATCGGCATGGCTTTCGACGTCACTTGTTCAAGGCATCCGTACGGATAGCTTGCCAGCCATTGCAGGCTTCCTGTCACGGCAAGAGCAGCTGTTCCGATCTCGATTTCGCCATGTTCGCCGACGGAAATTTCCTTTGATTCGCCTGGTGCTATTTCAATGACATCAAAGGCATTTGTCAAAGGCAGAGCATGGCGGACAACCACATTCGCTTCCGCAAATGCTTCAACGCCACCAAGAGTCATTGTGAATTTGAATGATATGCGTCCTTCGCGCGCTCCCGCTTTTACGCGAAGCGTCTTGGCGGAAGAACCGCCCTTGTCCAGCAGGAAATCGCCGCTGGTGCATTCCATGGAGCCATCGCCTTCCATGACCGCCGTCCATTGCGCATCGCCTTTATCCAGCGTGTGGTTGAAGCCCTGGAGCGTAATCTGGAATTCGTCTCCTGGCGCGACAACGCGTGGAACTGTAAGAAGAAGAGACGTCTCCCTTCTGAGGACGACTTTTGCCGCTCCTGAACCAGTCCGTTCGCTGTCTGCTGCAATCGCCATCACGCTGAGCGTGCCAGTGTAATCAGGCAGACGGACCTTCGCATTTGCGATTCCGTTCTCGTCCGTCTTTACAATACCCAAATGGAAGATTGCAGGCGCAGCCAGGCGCTCCTGTATTTCGTTGTGGAATTTTCCCAATTTCGCCGCAGCAAAACCGCCGCCAATCTTTTCGGTGCCTGCATTCAGGACAGGATAAAGCATTTTGAAGTTGTCGCCTGTCGTCAGCGGGTTGTTCGTTTTGCCGAAGAAGAATTCGAATACCTCCGGTGTCTTGTAATCGGTCAGCGAAAGAATTCCCATATCCACGCCCCAAAGGATAGCTTCTCCTGAAACAGGCGCGCCGTTCGTGTCCGTAAGTTTCAGGCTGACTTCCATATCGCTTGAAGGCTTGCATTCCTCTGGCGTATCGATAGCCACCTTCAGTCGATGCGTATCCTGCCGCACATTCAGTGAAATCATGCCCTTTAGTATCACAGGATCGCTGGCAGTGTCTTTGCGGCATGCCACGGCAACTGCTGCAAACCAGCTGCCGCTGTTCAGATCAGACGGAATCGGTATTGAAATTTCGTTGCGGCCGAGTTTCGCCGTGAATGCGATTGGCTCTGCCAGATGATTCAGGCCTGGCATGACGATTCCGCTGCCGTCCATTGGCGATTCGAAAGAGACAAGCGCCGTTTCGCCAGGAAGATAGTTCTCTTTGTCCAATTCGAAAACAAGATTGTTGGGATCCTTGAGACGGGCGCCGCTTTCACCGCCCCAGTGCCAGAAGTGCAAATCGCACAAAATGACATCGGAATCATTGGAAATTTCCAGAACGAATTTACCGCCTCCAATCTCCTTGCCAAAGGAAATCATTCCATCTTCCGAAAGAAGTTTCCCTTCCGAAACTATTTTTTCGTTGAGCTCCCATATACGCTCATAGCAGTTGGAGTAATTGCTTTTCAGGACATTCTCCCAAATGTATTTCTTCAATGAATACTTAAGGCCCTTGTCAGACAACGTTGCCACGCTGCCGTCTGGACGGACGCCGATTGTGCGGATGACGCATTTTTCGTCGGATGAGTCTTCTAATTTCATTGCGCCGACGTAGTATTCCGCATAGTCTTTTGTCAGCTGTTTCTGAGCGCTTACCGCACGGCCGCCTGCTTGCGGCATCGTAGTGGCAGTAATATTGTAAACAACTGGTGTCGAGATATATTCGGCACATTCTCCCACATCAAGCGTTCCTGTGTAAGAACCATCTTCCAATGTGTTGACGGAAGCCGTAGCGATTTTGCCGCCGAATTGCGGTTTGATATAGCCGAACGAGTAGTCTTCAAAGCCTTTCGGTGCAAAGTTTCCGCTTGCCGCATAAACGCTCAGCATGACGGATGCGTCCATCAAAGGCATTCCGAAATAGTATTCCGATTTGCCCATGCAGTCGATCAATGCGGTTTTGTCGTCGAATCCAGCCTCCAGGGAGAGTTTGATTTGGTCTGGAACATATTCGCCGACAAGGAAATGCGTGGAGCCATAGGGGGCGAATTCCTTGTCGCCGTCGTGTGCGGGAGTGGATGCCGTAAGAGAATATGCACCTGTGAATGCGCCTGAAGGAATGACGCAATCGTATTCATAGAAACCCATCGGGTCGCCGGTCACGATGTCCTTTGCTATGACAATTCCCTTGGAATGCGTCACTTGGAATTCCATCGGAACACCGCCCTGCGTGTGGAGGGCATTGTCGCGCAAGGTCGCGAAAATACGCATTGTCTCGCCAGGGCGGCAAACACCGCGCTCAGGATACACCGCTGCCTTGGACAATGATTTCGTGCGTCCTGAACGCTGAAGATTTGCAAAAACGCGATCCTTGCCCTTGGTGACGATAAGATAGGACATATAGTCTTCCTTGTCGATTGCGTTGGAAAGCGGCAGACGGCAGAAGCCGTTCTCATCGGTATCCCCATGGCTGTATTCCAGAAGCTTTTGGCTGAAAATCTGCACGCGTGCATTTGCGACAGGCGAACAATCCTTCAAGGAACGCACGGCGACGATTACTTCGTCATCCGCATAGGTCGCGAAAATTCCCAAATCGGTTACAATCAATGTCTGCTCGCGTGTGTCCCACGAAGAGCCTTTGCTGTCGAACATTTTTATTCTATAGAGGCCTGGTAGTCTCGGAATGCCGATTTTATCAAGATCAAGGCATATTTCCTGCTCTTTGTTGCGGATGCTATTAGTCTGTATTTCAGTTTCCTTGATAAGTTTGGAATAATTGGTGTCGTGCGGATTTTTCAAGAACTCGATCTCTCGCTCTTGATAGGCCTTATAGACTTTCACAGTTGCCTTTCCTGCAAGGTTTTCAATGCTTACAGGAAGATTCCAGAAATCGTTGTGCAAGGGGAATAGAATGCCCCATGTCTTGAATGTCATCTTCTTTTCATGATCGGGAGCGGTGACAAGCGTGACTGCCGACTGCTCTTTGTTGCGAACCGTCACGGTATAAAGCGTTTCAGGAACAAAATCGCCCTCAATATCTATTGAATTTGTGTAATTGAATACCTGCATGTTCTTTACAGCAGGATCTATTTCAACCGACGTGGCAAGACTATTTTCAATTCCGCTGCATTGCAGGTGTAAATATCCAGACCCCCAAAAATCGGCATTGGTGACGAGTAGTTCCTTGAGGACAGAATCGTTCATGTCCTTTGGGACGGCAGGAGCCACTTCATTCGTTGTGGAATTCGACTGGGCCGTCTGAAGTATCGGCGGCAGTGGTTTCTCCGCAGAAGTCGGTTGAACTTCTCCATCCACTTTATCTACAATACATTGCGATGTTTTACCAGGACATGCTTTCTTGCAACGCAATTGCAAGAAATTGACACTGACGGACACTGCAAGCAACACACACAGAAACACCAAAAGCGCCTTGACGCCACGCGACATAGTTTGTCTCCCACTCTAATCGAACCCCTCAAAAAAAAGCAGACGATGCCCCCACCCGGAAACACCACTCAAAGCCGCGTCTCCCCCATTCAATAGAAACGTGGATTTTTCCACTGCCCGGTAATTGTTCAAAATGTATTACTACTTATAGGTTCTTCATATCATTTTTTGTTCAAGTTGAAATGCTGAGTGAAAAGATTTAGACAGAATACCAGTA
>JAKSPA010000145.1 GCA_024405235.1 Lentisphaeria bacterium | reverse complement strand
CAGGCGCTTCGAGAGGAATCCGGCCGTCTGGAGGAGATTCCAGGCGAAGAGGCGTTCCCTGCATATCTTGAATCACTTGTGGCGAGCTTCTACGAACGCGCGGGACTTGTCAGACTCCACAACGGCGAAAAGGGCTCCATCACGATCTGCGGCGCGGTGTCTCCTGCTGGCGGCAATTTCGAAGAGCCTGTCACGCAGGCGACTCTGAAAGTCGTCGGTGCGTTCCTCGCACTGTCGCGCGAACGCGCAAACGCGCGTCGCTATCCGTCAATCAATCCGTTGGATTCGTGGAGCAAATACAAGAGCACCGTCTCCCTCGAACAGGTCGCGTACGCGCGTCAGATTCTCAGGAACGGCAATGAAATCGAGCAGATGATGAAAGTCATCGGCGAAGAGGGCACGCCGAACAGCGATTTCGTCACCTACCTAAAGAGCGAGTTCCTCGATGCGGTCTATCTGCAGCAGGACACCTTTGACAAAGTGGACAGTTCCTGCACGGCGGAACGTCAGGAATATGTTTTCAAGAAACTTGATGGAATCCTCCGCAAGAAATTCGACTTTTCCGACAAGGCCATGGCGCGCAGCTATTTCGCAGAACTGCGCCAGATATTCATCGACTGGAATTATTCCGCATGGAATTCAGAGCAGTTCCGCGAGAACGAATCCAAACTGGACCAGAAGTTGGAGGAGGCATAAAAGATGAGAAAGATCTACCACCAAATCATACAGATCAGCGGAAACGTCATCACGCTTGAAGCGGAAAATGTCGCGAACGGCGAATTGGCGGAGGTCCGCAGCGGTGACCGCTCCTCGCTGGCGCAGGTGATTCGTCTTGACGGCAAACGCGTTTCGCTGCAGGTTTTCGCAGGCGCACGCGGCATCTCAACCGATGCGGAAGTCCGTTTCCTCGGCAGGCAGATGCAGGTCGCCGCGACCACGGACCTTCTTGGCAGAATCTTCACGGGCAACGGCGCTCCGCGCGACGGCGGTCCCGCACTGACGGACAACATGGTCGAGATCGGAGGGCCATCCGTCAATCCGGCATGCAGAATCATTCCGCGAAAGATGATTCGCACGGGAATTCCAATGATCGACATCTTCAACACGTTGGTTGAAAGTCAGAAACTGCCTATCTTCTCCATTCCAGGCGAACCATACAACCAGCTGCTGGCGCGAATCGCGATGCAGGCGGAAGTCGATGTCATCGTCCTTGGCGGAATGGGATTGAAATACGACGACTATCTCTATTTCAAGAACACGCTGGACGAACATGGCGCGCTGCCGCGCACGGTGATGTTCGTCCATACGGCTGCTGATCCCACCGTCGAATGCACGCTTGTCCCAGACATGGCGCTGGCTACCGCCGAATACTTTGCCGTGCAACAGAACAAGCGCGTGCTATGCCTCCTGACGGACATGACGAATTTCGCTGATTCGCTGAAGGAAATCGCCATCACGATGGAACAGATTCCGTCCAACCGCGGCTATCCAGGCGATCTCTACAGCCAATTGGCATCGCGCTACGAAAAGGGCGTTCAGTTCAAGGGCGAAAACGGCGGCTCCATCACGATTCTGGCCGTTACGACCATGCCAGGAGACGACGTCACGCATCCTGTGCCAGACAACACCGGCTACATCACGGAAGGGCAGTTCTATCTTTCCGGAGGTCATATCGAGCCGTTCGGTTCTCTTTCGCGACTCAAGCAGAATGTCAACAAAGACACGCGCGAGGACCACAGAACTCTAATGGACACGATGATCCGTCTTTTCGCGCAATATCGCGACACGCTTGAAAAGCAATCCATGGGTTTCAGAATGTCCGAATGGGACAACAAGCTGCTGAAATACGGCGAGATGTTCGAGACTGGAATGATGTCGCTGTCCGTGAACATTCCTTTGGAGCAGGCGCTTGATCGCGGCTGGAAGATTCTCTCGGAATGTTTTGAACCTGCCGAAACAGGTGTCAAGACCGATCTGATCAACAAGTTCTGGCCCAAGAAAGCATAGCCAATGGCTAAGATAAAACTCACAAAGAATGAGCTGAAACTGCAGCGTGACGCGCTGAAGCGCTTCGAGCGTTATCTCCCGACGCTCCAGTTGAAGAAGCAGCAGCTGCAGTTGGAAGTTCGGCAGGCCCGCGAACGCATGGCTGAACTGGAAGAGCAGGATCGCCGCGAGATGGAAGAACACGAAGGCGATCTGGCGCTTTTCGCCGCCTTGCCGCCTGAATTGAAAGACGCCAGGCGTGTTACGGAATGGCGCACTTCCACAAAGAACATCGCGGGAACGGATGTTCCGGAGCACGTCGGCCTGACTATCGAGGCGAAGGAGATAGATCTCTTCTCTACGCCGTTCTGGACCGACGCCGCGATGGAGCTAGTCGCCCATCAGAGCGAATTGCGTCTGCGCCACAAGATCATGTCCGAGCAGCTGAATGCCTTGGAGGAGGAATTGCGCACCGTCAACCAGCGCGTGAATCTTTTCGAAAAGGTCAAGATTCCTGCTGCTCAGGAGAATATCCGCCGCATCAACATCTACATCGGCGACCAGCAGACGAATTCCGTTGGTCGTTCGAAGATCGCCAAGGCGAAATGTCAGGAGAGGGACGCTGATCTGTTATGATTGAACGAATGAAAAAAATAGCGATTGTCTGCCTGACGGATGACCAGGAACAATCGCTCCAGTCCCTTCGGAATCTGGCAAGCGTCCATGTTCTGCCGCAAGTTCAGGAGGTTTCCGGCGAACTGGAGAGTCGCCGTGCAGAGCTTGCAGCGCTGGATGGCCTGAAGAATTTCCTGTCCGGCCTTGACACTGGCGCATTACGCCAGAATCGTGCCACGGCGGAGGATGGTTTTGCATGCCGTCAGGAATGTCTGAAACTCATGGATGCATGGAAACACGGCACGGACGAACTGGCGCAACTCGACGATGCGATACGACGTCTGAGCCCATGGGGGCAGTTCAATCGCGATGTTTTTGAAAAGCTTCAGAAGATCGGCTGGCACTATGCGCTTGTCGTCAGAAACAATTTCCCTGGTGCGGAGAAGTGGTTCGAAGAGCTACAGAACAAGCCAGAAGGCGCTGTGGAACTCGTTGTATCGCGTACGGAAGATTCCATTTACTCCGTGATTGTATCTCCTGTTTCTCTGGAGAACGTTGATCTGCCTTTGGCGTCGTTTCCAATGGGCGACGATCTTGCGGCACTCAAGAGCCGTCGCGAAAGCGTTCAGCGAATCGTTGATGAATCAATGGAAGCTCTAAAGGACCATGCCGTGAACGACATGGCCGCGCTGGATGCCGAAAAACGCCGCCTTTCGAGCGAAGAGGCTTTCTTTGCGGCAAGAGACGGCATGGGGCGTTCAGGAGCAAAACTCTGCTATCTGCAGGGATTTGTGCCGGAAGCCAATCTTGATGCGCTGAAAGCCTGCGCACAGAAAAACGGCTGGGCGCTACGGACTGAGGAAGTATCTTCCGACGATCCGGAAGTGCCGACAAAGATTGTCTATCCGAAGCATTTCGGCATGGCGAAGACCGTTTTGGATTTCATTGGCGTGCTTCCCGCATACAACGAAGCGGACATTTCCGTGGCCGTTCTGATTTTCCTTTCGATCTTCTGTGGAATGCTGGTTGGCGATGCTGGATACGGCGTCCTCTTCTGCAGCTTGACTGCCTTGGGCCTGACCAAAGCCCTAAAAGGCGGCAATGAGGAAAGCATCCACGGCATGCAGCTGCTGCTCGGCATGTCCGTATGCACGCTTGTCTGGGGAGCGCTTTCGGGCAACTGGTTCGGGTTGCAGTGGGGAGGAATTTCGTGGCTTACGGACAACGAGCGTGGGCAACTCAACACGCAGCTGTTCTGCTTCTTCCTGGCGGCCATTCATTTGTCCATGGCTCATTTATGGAAGATACATCTCTCGTCTGGCATACGGGACCGTCTAGGCAATCTTGGATGGGCGATTTTCCTCTGGGCTAATTTCTTCACAGTCAAGGCGCTGCTCATCGACCACTCGTTCGAGAATTTCACAATTCCCAAATACCTTTATATAATAGGCGGTGCACTGATTGTACTTTGCCGCATCAACTGGACGCACATCGGCGATGCAATCTACTCGCTCAACGACATGGGTTCCATGATGTGGAGCGGCAACAAACTGCTTCTTCCAATCGGAATTCTCGTGATTCTGGCGGGACATCTCCTGAACATCTCCATGGCGGCCATGAGCGTTCTTGTTCACGGCATCCGCTTGAACACGCTTGAGTTCTCTGGACACATCGGTGTCGAATGGGGCGGTCGCGAATACCGTCCGTTCAGATAGAAAAACAATTTCGGAATTAGTTTGATTAATAGAAAACTCCATCGGTTGCCGATGGAAAAACTCAAGGAAACACACAAATGATCGAATCCACACAGCATGCACTTGTCGGACTGAGCGCATTCATTGCCTTCGGTATCTCAGCAACGGGTTCCGCCATCGGTTGCGGCCGCGCCGCCGCAGCCGCCATCGGCAGCTGGAAACGCTGCTATGCCCAGGGACGTCCCGCTCCATTCCAGCTGACGATCTTCTCCGGCGTCGCGATGACTCAGACCATCTACGGCCTCATTCTCATGCTGCAGATCGTCGGCATGCATCAGTCGATGTGGCTTTCCGCTTTGGCTGTCGGCATTCTCGGCGGAATCGGAATCGGTGCCAGCGCCGCATACCAGGGCAGGGCAGCGGCAGGAGCATGCGATTCCTTCGCTGAGACAGGCAAGGGTTTCGTCAACGATCTTATCGCAATCGGTGTCGTCGAAACGATTGCAATCTTCACGATGGTCTTTGCCATCATGTTCATCAGCAGCCAGAACGAGATCGCAAAACAGCTTGTCGAGGCCGCTTCCGCCGCATTGTAATTTAAGCGTAAAAGAATCATCAGAGCGGTTGGATGGCTGCGAACAAGTCGTCCAGCCGCCTGAAATTCTTACAATCCAGAGCGCGGGATATTCTCCGCTCTCTCTTGAGAATAATTGACAGAAGTTCTTGAACATCTTACACCGCTAATGCTGGTGGTCGGCCTTCTGATAGTCGGCTGCGTTTCATCCAGCAAGGTCTCAAGCCGTTTCAGCATGCCTGGTCTGCTGGTGTTCCTGCTGATCGGCATGGCCATGCGCTTCGTCTTGGCGATCTGCCGCGGCGGCTACGTCGAAACGGCGATACTTCCGTGGCGTCATGCAAACGCCGTGGGAACAGTCGCAT
>JAKSPA010000144.1 GCA_024405235.1 Lentisphaeria bacterium | reverse complement strand
GAGCGCCCTGGAAGGGCGCAGAGAATCAGATTGGCCTATTAATCAGCAGACACTATATACTAAGTTGCCCCACGTGCTCTACTACATTCCCACCACTCCCACATGGCCCATCCACTCCCCCCACTCGCACAGGCCCTGCCGTTCGTGGGGGGGCGATCGCGTTGTTCCGCACGCGCCGCATGGATTGGAAAAACTACTCAAACCCCCAATGGTCAATTATATTAATGATTATGGAAAGGAATCATACAATTCGCGCTCTTCTTTTCGCATTGGCGATGGTTGCGTTTGGCAGTCTGACGGTCTTCGGACAGGAAGGCGAGACGACGCCGCTTCAGTTGTCGGCAGACGAAGTCTCATACGCCGTTGATTCTGCGCAGGCGCATGCGGAGGGCGATGTGGAGATTTCCTATGGTGCGGTGAAGGTGACTTGCCGCGAGGCTTATGTAAATGAGGAGACGCGCGATTATTCGGCCGAGGGCGGCGTGGTGGTCACGATAGAAGGCCGTGGCACGTGGAAGGCTCCGTCGGTGCGCGGCAATCTTGAGACAAAGACCATTGATTTCGGGCCATTCCGTCTTGATACCGATGTCTGGCATGTCGGCGGCGAAGGCGGCGGTGCCGATTCGGACGGTACGCAGCGTGTTCAGAGCGGCTGGATGAGCACCTGCGATCTTGACAAGCCCCATTATCGTCTGCAGGCGAAGGAGATCATATACTATCCCGAAGACAAGACATTCACTGCAAAACATGCCACCGCATGGATTGGAAGCGTGCCTGTCTTCTATTTTCCGTATCTGCACGGCTCAACGGACAATACGTCCGGAACAATCATCAGGCCGGGATATTCTGGAAAGCGCGGCGCATATCTGCGTCTCGGACGCGTGTGGCAATTTGCAGTTCTTCATAGACGGAATGACAAAGCGCGGAATCGCCTTGGGGCAGACAACGGAATATGCAACCGAAACGCGCGAAATCGTCACGAACCTCTATGGCCTGCATGACCTCAAGCCAGCGGAAACCGAAAAGGGATTCGACCGTCGCTTCAAGTCGCAGGACGACCGCTTCCGTGTCAAGGCATACTGGCGCGAGAATTTCTCAGATTCTCTGGCGCTTAGAATCAACGTGGATTATCTCTCCGACATATCCATGCTCGACGACTGGTTCCGTCACGACTGGCGCCATTGGGGGCAGCCGAAATCCTTTGCCACGCTGTCATACGACAAGAACTGGATCCATGCCGCACTGACCGCCAGGCCGCGCCTCAACACTTTCAATACGGTCGGCGAAAAACTGCCGGAACTTACTGTCTCTATTCCGCGCACAGCGATATACGATCTTCCGATTGTCTATTCGTCGGAGAATTCCGCAGGCTACTACACCATGCAGTGGCGCAAATTCGATCGCGACCGTAGCGAAGTCATGTTTGATTGGGAATACAACGATGCATTACATAACGATCCTGACGACTATGGTGCCTTCCGAGCCGACACGCTCCATACCATTCAGGCGCCGTTGGATCTCGGCGATTTCCTCACACTGACGCCGCGCGCAAGCTTCCGTGCGACTTCCTATTCGCGTACCAGCAGAACACGCGTTTCCGAAAACGAATTGGCGGATTGGATCGATGCAGACAATCCAGATGAGCCGCGCGGCAATGCGCCTGTCGTTTCCAAATACGATTCGGATGGCGGCGCGAAGACGCGCATCGCGACGGAAATCGGTCTGGAGGGACGTTCGCGCCTTCTCGGCGATTGGTTCAAATGCAACAGCTCGTGGCTGCAGTTCACGGATCTGCGGCATGTCGTAGAGCCGTATTTCAACTATACGTACGCAGGCGCACCGTCCGTCGATCGCGACAATATCTATTTCTTCGACGAAATAGACCGTCTGCAGCGTCAGAATTTCCTGCGAATCGGTCTGGATCAGCGCCTGCATGCACGAAATAACGAAGGCGAGACACGAACGCTGATTTCGTTGGAGAACTATCTCGACATACATCATGCGGAAGGCGACGAGACAGGACGCCACTGGGGAGATTTCGGAACATGCCTGACCTTGCGTCCGCTTAAGGATTTCAGCGTCTGGGGAACTCTCCTGCACGACATCGGCGCAGGTGACATTCAGCGCGGCGAAGCGGGATTCTCATACGGCAGCGAAGATTATTGGCATTTCAGCATGAAATACATCTACCGCAACAGGCATCTCTCACGCTCCGCATATTCCATGGGTTCCACTCTGGCGGATTTCACAGGCGAATCAAGCTACATCAAGAGGCATTTCCAAAGCGCGGACACCATTCACGGACAGATCAACATTCCGCTGAATTCCAAAACCAGTCTCGAGATCGCCGCCGAATACGATTTCGAAAAGAACAATCTCGAAGAGCATCATTATTATCTCACGCGCGAACTGCACTGCTGGACAGTCGTCGCTGGTTTTGGATGGGACGACCATGATTTTGAAATGCTCTTCCTGCTGCGTCTCAACGCGTTCCCGAAGGTGAAACTCAATCTCAACATCTAAGGCCGAAGATGGAATTGCATTTTGACAGAGATTGCGTTGCGGCGAAAAAGGACATCGCCAGACTACGGGAACTGCAGGATAATCTCAGAAGCCGCAACAAGATGATGGCGGCTCTCAGAAGATGGTTCGACAAAGAGGATTTTCTGGAAGTCGAATCGCCTGTCAGAATTCCCGCTCCTGCTTTGGAGGACTACATCGATGCCGTGGAGTCGGGACCATCGAAATGGCTCAGGACCTCTCCCGAACTGCATCTGAAACGCCTTTTGGCCGCAGGATATCCGCGAATCTTCGAAATCGGACCATGCTTCAGATTCGGAGAAGCGGGAGACCACCACCGCGAAGAGTTCACCATGCTCGAATGGTATCGTCTCAACGGCGACTGGCGCGTTCTGATGGACGACGTGCAGGGCATGGTCCGTGCTGCTGTGGAGGCCACGCATCCAGGCGAAAGCCGTCTGCCATTCCGTGGGCATGTCATCGACTATGCGTCGCCGTGGCAGAGCATGACGGTTGAGGAGGCGTTTGCAAAATATGCGGATGTATCCCTTCGTCAGGCAATAGATTCAGGAGATTTCGAGATGGTTCTCTGCACGCAGGTCGAGCCGCATCTTGGGCTGGAGACACCGCTTTTCCTCACGGAATATCCCATGGAGTGCAGCGGCCTGTCCGCCGAACTGCCGGGCAAGCCTGGTTTCGTCGCGCGATGGGAGCTATACGTCGTAGGTCTGGAAATCGGCAATGCGTGCACGGAGCTGGCGAATCCGCAGGAGCAGGAGCGGCGCTTCCAGTGCACGGCTGAATTGCGTGCGCGGGAGAATCGTCCAGTCTATCCGATGGATCAGCCATTCATGAATGCGATTTGGAACGGATTTCCGCTGTGTGCGGGAACCGCAATCGGCTTGGATCGTCTAACAATGGTTCTCACAAATGCAGAGGACATTGCGCAGGTTCGCGCATTTTAGACAATCCGAAAGTTAGAATACCATAGTTTCAGGCAATACAAGAAGATGTTCAGCGAAAGAGATTATAATAGAAGACAGCGGCGCGGTGGTTCATGGCAGTATTCTGCCGTGACGACGTTGATAATCATCAATATTGCGGTGTTCGTGCTAAGCAATATCAATCCGAGTCTTGTCGGATTGGGCTGCATAGATACCAATTCCCCTGCGCAGTTCTGGAGACTTTTCACATACCAGTTCTTCCACGCAAGTTTTGGACACATCTTCTGGAATATGTATGGATTGTGGCTCTTCGGACACATAATTGAGCCTGTTCTCGGCAGGACGAGAATGTACATCCTATATCTTTTCAGCGGACTGATCGGCGGTATCTTCTTCCTTCTGGCAAACGGTCCGAATTCCTTCTGCATCGGCGCGTCAGGCGCTGAATTCGGCGTCATGGTGGCAACGGCGGTGGCATTCCCATACGCGGAATTCATGCTGATCTTCCCTCCGATACGCATGAAATTGTGGGTGCTGGCGCTTGTTTACTGCGGTCTGGAGATTCTATACCAGATTGGCGGGGCAAACGGCGGCGTTGCGCATCTGGCGCATCTCGGAGGCGCTCTCGGCGGGTTCATCTACATGCGCAGGCTGATCAGATTGGCTTCGCATAATGCAGGCGGATTCGGCAGACGCCGCAGGCAGGAGCCGCCGAAACAGGAGGAGACACGCCGCGCTGAGCCAGAATACAATTCAAGCGAGCCGTTCGTCTTTGATCAGGACGAACTGAACCGAATTCTGGACAAGATGTCCCGCCAGGGCTATTCGCAACTCACGTCGCAGGAAAAATACACTCTGAAGCGCGCTTCGGAAGAACTCAAGCGCCGCAGGAATCAGGAGTAGGCGGACGGTCGCAGTTGCTATCGCTGTCATTCATTCCCGCAATTTTCACTGTTTCATTTCAATTTTGGAATTGTTCGATGTTACCTCTTGACACACTTCTTCAGAACTATCCTCAGTTGGAAACATGCCGTCAGGAGATTGTGATGGCGGCGGAACTCATCGGAGACGCTTTCGAGTCTGGAAACACCCTTTTCATCTGCGGAAACGGCGGTTCCTGCGCCGATGCCGATCATATCGCGGGCGAATTCCTCAAGGGCTTCTGCAGAAAACGGCCTGTGACCGACGATTTTGCCAAGGCGCTTCATGAGGCTGGCGCTCAGGAAGATGCAGCGATGCTGTCATCAAAGCTCCAGCGTGGTCTGAAATGCATTCCGCTGACGGGTTTTGCCTCCGCATTGAGCGCCGTTCGCAACGATCTGGATGGTCAGATGGACTATGCGCAGGTGCTCTTCGCTCTTGGCCGTCCAGGCGACTTGCTGCTTGGCATTTCCACCTCCGGCAATTCAAAAAACACGCGTCTTGCCGCAACCGTCGCGAAGGCTGCTGGCATGAAGGTCATTGGCTTGACGGGAGAGAAGGGCGGCGTTCTCGCGCAGATGGCCGATGTGGCGATCAAGGCTCCTGTCGCTGAGACTTTCCGCGTTCAAGAATTCCACCTGCCAATCTATCATGCAATCTGCCGCATGGTGGAAGAGCGATTCTTTTCAGAGTAGTATTTGACGAAGAATCTCACGAACGTGCGCGGAGGATTCACGATGAACCGCGCCGCCACGAAACAATATTCTGGCTGCACAATTCTCAATTCTCAATTCTCAATTCTCAATTCTCAATTCGCTTTGGTCGCTTTGGTCGCTTTGGTCAATTACCGCAAAATCGCGTCC
>JAKSPA010000143.1 GCA_024405235.1 Lentisphaeria bacterium | reverse complement strand
GTTGAAATCTGTGTTTTTCGGCGGCCATTTTGGGCTTCTGCGGACGCGATTTTGCGGAAATTGGCAGAAAGGACTCAAAAACTAGAAAGGCCTGAAACGGCTTTCTGCCAATTCGCTGCAATCTGTTTGGAAAGAAATTCCGCCGGAAGTTTTTTCACTGCGGCGACCGCCGTGATCAATTGCGGAAGTTCTGCGGATTCGTGTCCCATGAAAGGCGCGTCGGAATCCACGAGCAGCCGATCATTCGGAATCGAGCAGATCGCCGCAAGAAGACGCCGTCCAGGCCGCATTGCATCGAAGCCAAGAGAAAAATAGAGATTAGGGAAAGACAGGAACCGCCGCACGTCGTTGGAAGTTCCGTGGAAGCCATGGATGATCATTGCTGCATTAGGGAACTCGCGCATGACCGAATATGCATCGTCCCATGCATGAACGACATGCAGGATCGCTATTCTGTCAAACTTTGCCGCCAGTTCAAGCTGATGACGAAACCATCGCCGCTGAATATCCATCGCAGGCCTGCCTGGACAGCCGTCCAGACCGATTTCGCCAACGCCGCATTCCGTATAATCGCGAAGCAGTCCTTCCAATTCATTCAGAACCGCTTCGTTCTCCTCAAGCACATACCATGGATGAACACCGATGCATGGATAATACTTTTTTGCGTCGCATGCATCCAGAACAGCGGACCATTCGCACTGTCTTGCCGATGACACAATACCGCCACGGAAGCCATCACGCTCTTCGCCCAACGGGAGATGCAGATGACTGTCCGTATAATCCATGCGAATTGTCTTGTTGCGCCACAAGCGCCATCGGCAGAAGAAATGACCGCACGGCACCGCCAGAAGTTCAGACGGCGCCGTGCCTGACCGATTCGCCTTCTACGCGAAATACTCGACGCCGCTTGCGAAGATGCCCTGCTCCTTGTTGCCTGGAACGTTCTTGCCAAGATTCTCGTCCCATGTGCGTTCGGAGTGTCCCATCTTGCCGAGAATGCGTCCGTCGGGAGAAGTGATTCCTTCGATTGCATTCACGGAACCATTTGGATTCCAAGGCATTTCGTTGGCAGGCTTGCCAGAGAGATCTGCATATTGGAAGGCGACCTGTCCATTCGCGACAAGTTCCGCAACCTGTGCAGGCGTGGCGCAGAAGCGGCCTTCGCCGTGGGAAATCGCAACTGCGTGGACATCACCGACGTTCGCTTTCGCAAGCCATGGCGACTTCACGGAAGCGACGACGGTGTTCACCATCGTTGCGGCGTGACGTCCCAACGTGTTGAACGTCAGCGTGGGCGCGTCGGCCTCAAGAGCAGGCAGGATTTCGCCGTAAGGCACCAGACCGAGCTTGATGAGTGCCTGGAAGCCGTTGCAGATGCCAAGCATCAGGCCGTCGCGTTTGTGCAGGAGTTCCTCCATCGCATCGCGAACGCGCGGATTACGGAAGGTGGTGGCAATGAACTTGCCGCTGCCATCCGGTTCGTCGCCGCCGGAGAATCCGCCAGGGAACGCCACGATCTGCGCGTTTCCGATAGCCTTCACGAGTTTCTGGACAGAGTCCTCGATGTCCGCTGCTGAGAGATTTCTGATAAGCACCAGTTCAGGAATTGCGCCTGCATTGGCGAACGCCTTTGCGGTATCCACTTCGCAATTGGTGCCAGGGAAGACGGGAATCAGCACGCGTGGGCGAGCCACTTTGATGGCAGGAGCCAGAGAGCTCCGCTTCGTGCAGGGCTCCCATGTTGCCACAGGGCTCTTGCCGGCGACCGTCGGGAAGGTCTTTTCGAGAGGACGCTGCCATGTCGGAATGGCCTCGTATAGCGCATAGCGCATGACGTTGCCGATGGTGATCGCCTCGTCGTCCGTAGTCGTTCCGATGACAGGATAGCCAGGCAGCGCTTCAATGGATTCGACGATAATCGCACCGTATTCAGGCGTGAAGAGCTTGCCGAGTTCCGCAGGAGCATCGCCCTTGAAGCCTATGAGATTTCCGAAGCACATCTTGGAGAGCGCCATGGCGATACCGCCGCGGCCGACTGTCTGTGCGGCAAGAATCTTTCCGTCCTGAATGAACTTGTGCAGATCCGCGAAGCTCTTGCGGAGGAGTTCGAAATCAGGCGTGCCGTCGTCATTGCGCTTGACAGGCATGAGAGTGACCAAATGGCCGGCGCCCTTGAATTCAGGGCTGACGACTTGGCTGGCCAACGCGGGAACCACTGCGAACGAAACCAATGACGGCGGGACTGTGAGATTTTCAAAAGTGCCGCTCATGGAGTCCTTTCCGCCGATTGCGGCAGTGCCGAATTCCAGCTGTGCGCGAAGGCCGCCGAGAACCGCCGCCAACGGGCGTCCCCAACGTTCCGGAACGAAACCAAGATGTTCGAAATACTCCTGGAAGGAGAGTCGCGCCTGCGATGCGTCACCGCCTGCCGCCGCCAGTTTTGCCAGAGACTCCACGACAGAGTAGATTGCGCCGTGGTAGGGGCTCCATGTGCAGAGATACGGATCATAGCCGTGGCTCATGAGCGTGCAGTTGTCGGTCTTGCCTGACGTTGGCAGCTTTGCCGCCATCGCCTCGTTGGGCGTCAGGCGCGTCTTGCCGCCGTAGGGTTCAAGCACCGTCGCTGCACCGATCGTTCCGTCGAAGCGTTCGACAAGGCCCTTCTGCGAACAGACATTCAGATCCTGCAGAGCATCCATCCAGCGCGGAAGCAATTCCGTGACATTTTCAGGAACGAAGGGGCTCTCCGCCTCAACAGGAGAGCTCACTTTGACCTCCACGTGCTGAGTGACGCCGTTCGTATCCAAGAACTCGCGCGAAAGCGACACGATCGACTTGCCGCGCCAAGACATCTCGAGACGCGGCTCCGCCGTAACAACGGCGACCTGCGTCGCTTCAAGATTTTCGGAGGCGGCCAATTCAAGCGCCTTCGGCACGTCGGCTGGAGCAATGACGACAGCCATGCGCTCCTGCGATTCGGAAATCGCCAGTTCGGTGCCGTCAAGACCATCGTACTTCTTCGGAACGGCGTCCAGATTGATCTTCAGACCAGGCGCCAATTCGCCGATTGCAACGGAAACACCGCCCGCGCCAAAATCGTTGCAGCGCTTGATGAGACGCGAGAATTCGGGACGTCTGAAAAGACGCTGGATATTGCGTTCGGTCAGCGGATTGCCCTTCTGGACTTCAGCGCCGCAGGTCTGCAGAGACTCTTCGGTGTGCGCTTTGGAAGAACCAGTTGCGCCGCCGCAGCCGTCACGGCCAGTGCGACCGCCGATGAGCAGAATCACATCGTCGGGCTCGGGCTGCATGCGAATGACGTTGTCTTTGGGAGCGGCCGCGATGACGCCGCCGAGTTCAAGACGTTTTGCGACGAAACCAGGATGGTAGTATTCCTGAACCTTTCCCGCCGCCAGACCGATCTGGTTGCCGTAGGAGGAGTATCCTGCCGCAGCCGTGCGCGTGATCTTGCGCTGTGGCAACTTGCCAGGCAGCGTCTCGGAAACTGGCGTTCTAGGATCGCCTGCGCCTGTGATTCGCATCGCCTGATAGACATAGCTGCGTCCGGAAAGGGGGTCGCGGATTGCGCCGCCGAGACATGTCGCAGCGCCGCCGAAGGGCTCGATTTCCGTCGGATGGTTGTGCGTCTCGTTCTTGAACATCACGAGCCACGGCTCCTTCTTGCCGTCGATCTCCGCCTCGATTTCGATGGAGCATGCGTTGATTTCCTCCGAAGCGTCAAGATTCGCAAGCTTGCCCTGCTTCTTCAACTCCTTCGCGCCGATGGTTCCGATGTCCATCAGACACAGCGTCTTCTTCTCACGGCCGAGTTCCTTTCGGATTTCAAGATACTTCTCAAAGGACGCGCGAATCGGCGCCGCCAGCGGTCCCTCAGGGAAGTCAATCTTGTCGAGACTAGTGTGGAAAGTGGTGTGGCGGCAGTGGTCTGACCAATATGTGTCGATGACTTTGATTTCAGTGAAACTAGGCTCGCGCTTCTCGCTCTCGCGGAAATACTGCTGAACGAAGGCCAGATCCTCAGCGCTCATGGCAAGTCCGAGGGCCTTGTCCATCGCGGCGATTCCAGCCGCATCCAGCGCAAGGAAACCAGTCATCGTCTTCACGTCTTCCGGAACGGTCGTGGCTATTTCCAGAGTTTCGGGCTTAATGCCCATCACCGCCTCGCGGCTCTCGACGGGATTGATCACATAGTGCTTGATGCGGCTGATGTCTGCATCGGACAGTTCGCCGAAAAGCGCATAGAGCGTGGCGGTCTTGACCAACGGACGCTCCTTCTGCGTCAGCAGCTGAATGCACTGAGCGGCGGAATCCGCGCGGACGTCATACTGGCCTGGAAGCGGCTCAACGGCAAACCACACTGCGCCAGGCAGCTCAGGCTTGACATCGACATAGACATCATCGCAATTCGGCTCCGACAGCACTGAATCTTTTGCGGCATCGAACTCGCTCGCGCTGACGCCAGAGAGGTCGTAGCGTTTGAAAAGCCTCAGCGACGACAGTCCCGCTATGCCTAGGGTCTCCTTAAGATCGCTCAACAGATTCTGTGCCTCGACGTCAAATCCGGGGCGTTTCTCGACGTATGCACGAAAGACGGTACTCATTGGTTCTCCTGAAAAATTGAGAGTTGAATCGTAAATCGCTAAAATATAATGCAAATACCACACCCTATTATGCAGATAAATCCCGTATTTGCGTCTTATATTCTATATTATGCTTCGAAAACTTGTCATAAACCATTTCAGAAACTATGAACAGCAGACGCTGGAATTCGACGACGGCGTCAATGCGCTCATTGGTGCAAATGGCCAGGGCAAGACGAATATTCTGGAAGCAATCTACTATCTTTCGCTGCTGCGGTCGTTCAGAACAACGCAGATTGCCACGCTGCTGAATTCCGGCCAGGGCAGTTTCTCGCTCTATGGAGAGGCAATCGACGGAACAGGCGGCCTGACGCGTCTCGGCGTGAGCCATGGCGCAGAGCGGCGCCTAATGGTCAACGGGCAGAACGTCCATCGTTCCAGCGAATTCATCTCAAGACTCATCTGCGCGCCTTTCCTGCCGGAGGACATAGCAATCATCAAAGGCACGCCCGGCAACAGACGGCATTTCATCGACATCGCACTTTGCCAGATGTCGCCGATTTATCTGAAATCGCACATGGCCTACAACGAAGCACCCACAACACCAAACAACAAGCAGAAGAAACATGTGCGCTGGCCGCGTCACTTGAACAC
>JAKSPA010000142.1 GCA_024405235.1 Lentisphaeria bacterium | reverse complement strand
GGGTTTTCTGCGGGTTGGTTCGTATGCATCGATGTGTAGTGGGTAGGGCTGAAAATCGGCATGCTCGCGCGATCGTCATGGATTCCGTTCGGCGTTCCCTTTATGTATCCATCCACGATGGATTTCAGGACCTCCAGCAGCGTGCGTTTGCCGCAAAGCGACGCAAGCGCGGCATCGCCCTTCTTCTTTCCGACCGTCTTCACATATTCGTCAACGGCGTTGAAGAGCCACAACGGCGCGTCAGTCGTCTCGCGATTTGCGACATCGTCGCCTTGAATCATATTGGGGAGCGTTCCGTCCTTTTCAAACGACGCGAATTGTCGGATGATGGCCAATGCGTCCTCAAGACGGCCAGCGGCGATGAGTCCGCGCAGGCAAATGAGCGTATCGCGGCCCCAATCAAGGAACCACGGATAGCCTGCGATCACGGTCTTCAGCGGCTTTCTTTCAACGATGAAAGCGTCTAACGCATTTTCGAGAGCCTCCCTCAAAGTTATCTTGGCAGTCCCTTCGTTGAAATTCTCCGCGACTGCGGGTTCCATTGGCGTGCGCAGTGATGCCTCCTCAGGCGTCAGCACGGCAGCTTCGAGCACGGCAGTTTCGCCGCATTTGAGATTGAGTCTGAAATGGCCAGGGCTGTAGATGTCCTGGTCGGCAGGAAGGCCGCGGCCCGCTTCCATCGCGCAATGTAAATTGTACGTCCACTCGCCGTCGTTCAGGAATTTTCCGCGGCTAGTGCGCACCTCAAGCCTGTTGCCGTTGTTCAGACTGAATGCGAAAGCGTCTTCGAACGCTGTGACTCTTTGCGGGAAATTGCGTTCCGCGCCTCTGAAGGCCTGCGTGATTTCGTGATTGCAGCGATCGTCGATATCCGGACGCAGGATCAGCATGACGGGAGAATCGGCGTCGTATGTCGAACGCGCCTCTTCCTCTTCGGGCGGCGTGCACATCGTAAACGAAAGCCTGCAGCGATTCTTGTCCTTTTCCAATTCGTAGCGAATTCCCAAATAGACGTTGCCGCCGACTCCTGTCGGAACAACGAAGCGCCAGCAGGCGCTGTTCTTGTCAGTCACAGCGAAATTCGTCTGGCAATTGAAATTGATTTCCTTTGCGTAGTCGTGATGGACGAGCCATGCCCTGACTCTAGAAAGCACCACCGTGCGGTCGGCAGGGCAGTCTGGACGCTGGTTTGCCGCAAGCAGCGCGTCGTAATGGCTCGCCAGAGTCCCCCAGCAGCCGCGCACGAGGCCATATCCGCCGAGATTGGTCGTTGCGAGAGCGCAATGTAGCGGCGTGAGTTCCTTCCGCGTGATGCGTCTGAGGACGTACGCCTCTTTTTGCGCTGGAAGCAGCAGCGCACCGAGAGATTCGCGATGCGCGTTCTGGTCTTCGTCAAATCTGCAAATGCGAAGCACGGCTGGAGTCTCGCGAGTCACACGCTGAAGCGGCATGAAAAAGACGAAATGCCGTCCATCCGCCCGCTTGATTGATTTCGCCTTCTGGCGCACTTGCTCGTCTATGACGGCGACGGCGACGAATGGTCTCTCCGAAATCAGCAAAATGTAATGGCCATCGGGCACAGGCATGACGCGTCTGACATCGCTATCCACATTGCGTTCCACCACAGGAAGATAGCGTTTAGTCCCCACCAGTTTCTGCAAATATCCGCGCGGATTTTCGTAAAGCGCTCTCGCATCGTTTTCGATGTTAGCGCGTCCCAAATCGCCATTGCCATTAAGCGACACGCGCAATTTCAGCGCCGTTGCACGGAGCAGCTGCCGTTCCAGCGGTCCGTATGGCACCGCAGGAAGTTTCTGCCTGCCAGGCGCCGTCAGACAGACGACCTGCCCTGGCCGCAGCATCACATGGTAGAGGCATTCGTCAAGACGGGCTGAAAGAACGCAGCCGCCAACGATATCGACGGGACGGCTTCCCGCATCGAATTCTCTGAAATGCCACTGGAAGACTCCTGGCGCGTCCGGTTTCGGATTGGCAATCACAAGTACCGCATAATCAGGCTCTTCTGCAGGAATGCGAACGATTCCGACGCAATCACCGCCTGTGCCGTAGGGCACGCGAACCTGCGAATCCGCCCTAAAGGCAGGATGCTCCTTCAGAATGCCATTCAGCGTGGCCATCAATTCGACAAGATTTTCAGAAGCGCCCCAGTTCAGCGAACGCGCTTCGTGGACATCGATCTTCTCCGTGGCCAGCCACTCCACGCCGTTCGCGATGCCGAAGCACCCCTGCGGCGCAAAGAGCGCCGAAAGCATGACGCGCAGACGGGCCCACGCAGGAGAACACTTCGCGAGACGGTCGTTGTCATGCGTTTCCGCAAAATTCACAAGGGCGCCATGCGCCGCCGAATAGACAGTTGCGAACTCCAGATAGCGCGAGAGTTCCTGCTTCGTGTAATTCTGGAAGAGTTCGGAATAGGCCCAGTCCAAATCGGAATCGACAAGCAGTTTCGTGGTCGCGTCCTGTCCGCCGCCAAGCCCTTCAAGAAAGAAGATAGTGTCTGGAAACTGCTGGCGGACCTTCGCCACGATATACTCCCAAACAGGCGCGGGAATCATGTATCCCGCATCGCATCTAAAACCGTCCACGCCATGTTTGCACCAATGCAGGAATATTGACGCAAGGCTCTTCCACAATTCAACGTTCCTGAAATCCAGTTTGCACAAATCGGCCCAGACTACGCCCCAGGCGCCAGGGCTTTCGAACGCGCCGTCCTGCGTACGTGCAAACCATTCAGGATGATGCGATTGCATGACACTCGCCCAACCAGTGTGGTCGATCGGCATGTCAAGAAAGACCATGCCGCCTCTGCCATGAATCTGGTCCACCAGTTCAAGGAACTGCTCCAACGGCGTCGTGCGCTGGTCGAATTCGCCCATGGAGGCATCAACATCAAGAAAATCCAAAGGCGCGAACGGACTGCCGAAGCGTCCCATGCGCGCGAAAGTCGTCGGAATCGGATGGACAGGCAGAAACTGCAGGATGCGGAATCCCATCTTGCCGATGATGAAATCCAATTTCGATTTGACGGCACGGAAGGTTCCAGAAGGCGGAATCACCGTGTAGTTGGCACGATCCAGTTTCGCCGCCGCCTCCTCGAGTTCGCGCTTGTCGGCGCCGCCTGAAATATTGTCGCCGAACTGGCGCACGAACGCGTTGTAAATGGAATTATGCGCCGCACCAAGAGCCGTAATGACCTTTATTTTCGCATTCTCGCCGCGCGGCCAGATCGTCTTGCCAGTATTCTCATCCACGAAGAAGCATTTGTATTCGAAAATGCCGACTTCGGTAAGCGGCAGCCTGATCTCGTAAAGAGAATTGCCAGTCTTACGCATCGGAAGGTCACGCCAGTCGCGTCCAAGAGGTTCTGCGCCCATTTCGACGCGATAGACCACCTCCTGGCGGTGTATCGCCGCATTACCCAAATTGGTTCGAATGAACGCCTTTCCCTGATGCGGAGCGCTCAGAGTCATAGTGATGCGCATGGAATCTCCGACATGTCGGACTGTATGCGCATGAGTACCAGGACGCTGTTCAAGAACCAAAGAGGCAGATGGATAGTCCATGAAACAATAAAACGGAACGGTGAAAACTCAAAAGCATAAATGACCAAGGCGCGGATTTTGCTCCGTGCCTTGGTGGATATCGTCAGGAACGACTACTGAATCTTTACTCTCGTGCTGTGTGAGATGGAAACGGTCCCTTCCGCCATGGAAGTGATTTTGATCTTGTCGTTCGCATCGCGCAAAGCGCCGCTGCAGAAGCTCTTGACTGGCCAGAAGAGAGTCTCTTCCATGCTTTCAGGAACAGGCAGAAGGCCGATCTTGACTTTGGAGCCTTCTTCGCCACGAACGTTGATGGTGCCGTCGGAGCTTTCCACTGTGCAGTTGCAGACGACCGTGCCTGGCAGGAATCCCCAGAATGTCGTGCGGACCATGATCTTCGCGGTGCCGTCGCCAGTGCAGCGGACCATGATTCTCGTGGGCTTCGGATCCTGCTCGGAGGCGTCTTTGCGGGCAAGGCAAGCATTGCAGAAATCCGTAAGCTCCTGATCCGTCATGTCGAAGGAGCCATTGCCGTTGAACTTCTCGATTGCGGCGGACTGTCCTTCCTCAGAAGTGGAGAGACTGCCAGGGACAGGGAACATGAAACCGACAAGGAAACCGCTCA
Source organism: Lentisphaeria bacterium (assembly GCA_024405235.1). Classification (GTDB taxonomy): domain Bacteria; phylum Verrucomicrobiota; class Lentisphaeria; order Oligosphaerales; family Oligosphaeraceae; genus UBA1724. The sequence continues at coordinate 1,072 of JAKSPA010000142.1, read as the reverse complement.
CCAGCACGGCGATGATAATACCGCCGACAATGTTCTGCATGGTTGTGGAGTCTTTCTTGGTGCCGATGTTCGAAAAATCGTCCGGCTTGATTTCGTCCAGATTCATACGTTCGCCGCAGCCACGGCAGAAGACCGCACTCAACAGGTTGTCAGTTCCGCATTTGGGACATTTTAGCATTTTCTTCTCCTTTTATGGTTGTTACTATGCACTTTTGCATTCGGAATTATTCGAAGCGCAATTCGAATTTTTCTGGCATGCGCTGAATCGAATCCTTGCCCTGCGTATCAGGGGACGCTGCAGGAAGATGGTCGAGATTGTAATGCAGTCCACGCGACTCCTGACGCGCGGTCGCCGCATCGATGATCATCTCTGCGACACTGGCGATATTGCGCAATTCGACAAGATCCGGTGTAAGCAGGAAATTCCAGTAGTACTTCTCGATCTCCTTGCGAATCATGCGGATACGCGATTTGGCGCGTTCAAGGCGCTTGTTGCTTCGAACAATGCCGACATAGTCCCACATCAGTCTGCGAATCTCATCCCAGTTGTGGGCGATGACGATCTGTTCATCGGAATCCACAGCATCGCCGCTCTCCCAGTCCGGAATCATGTCCATCGTGATGCCAGATGGCGCGGCATCCTTCTGAGCCACAGCGTGCTGGACGGCGAAATTGGCCACGACCAGCGCTTCGAGAAGCGAGTTGGACGCAAGGCGGTTGGCGCCCTGGAGGCCCGTGCAGCCGCATTCGCCGATTGCGTAGAGGTTCTTGACACTCGTCACGCCGTTCACATCCGTTCTTACGCCGCCGCAGCAGTAGTGCGCGGCGGGCACAACGGGAATCAGATCCTTCGCCATGTTGATTCCGTATTTCAGGCATTCAGCGAAGATGTTCGGGAAGCGAGCGCGCAGGAACTCCTCCGACTTGTGGCGGATGTCAAGCCACGCGCAATCCTGTCCAGTGCGCTTCAGCTCGTTGTCGATCGCACGTGCCACGATGTCTCTAGGCGCAAGCGATGCGAGCTTGTGGTATTTTTCCATGAAGGGAACGTATTCGTCGCCCTTCTTGATCT
>JAKSPA010000141.1 GCA_024405235.1 Lentisphaeria bacterium | reverse complement strand
GTTGGTGCGCCGGATGGCGCGGGGCGCCAGGCGGAGAATCATCGTTATGCTCGTAGTGCCGGCACTCCTTTGCGGGGGTCGTCTTCGCGATCGATTTTGCCGTCCTTCATCACGATGCGGCGTTTTGCGTACGATGCGATGTCGTCTTCATGTGTGACCATGACGATAGTGATTCCCTTGGAATTCAGTTCCTGGAGGAAAGTGACGATTTCAATGGATGATTTCGTGTCAAGATTTCCTGTCGGTTCGTCAGCCAGAATCAGCGGCGGGTTGTTCATAAGGGCGCGTGCGATGGCGACGCGCTGCTGCTGTCCGCCAGACATCTGCGCTGGAGTATGGTAGAGTCGCTTGCCAAGACCAACCATCGTCAGCAGTTCGATTGCGCGTGCACGGCGTTCCTTTGCGGAAAGTTTGCAACCGCCGTAGAAGGCGGGAAGCTCGACTTGCTCAACTGCACTTGTTCTTGGCAGGCGATTGCCGTTCTGGTAGCCGAAGCCCAGTTTCTGGTTGCGGCAGGTCGCCAGTTCGTTTCTGTACATGGTGGAGTCCTCACGCCCGTCCAGCATGTAGCTGCCGCTGGTAGGCGTGTCCAGCGCGCCCAGAATATTAAGCATGGTGCTTTTCCCTGAGCCAGAGTGTCCCATGATGGCTACGAATTCGCCGTAATCCACTCCGAACGAGACTCCGTCAAGAGCATTGACCGTCGTCTCGCCCAGCGTGTAGGTCTTGAACATGTTTTTGATTTCAAGCAGCATACTGGAAGAAGTTCGTTATTGTAAAAATTGCAATGCATGAATTCACGCCGATACGTCGCATGGATTCATGCATTGTGCATTGAACTACATTCTCGGCGGGGGAGCGCCTGCGCCTTTGCGGTTGTTGCCGCCGCGCGCTGGGGGCTTCGGCATGAATGGATTTGTCGCCTGTTGGTTGTCTCCAGCTGCTTTTGCTGATGCAGCGCTTTGCTTGCCGACAACGACGTTCTTTCCGAGAAGCTCTTCGCCGCCCTTCAAGACAACAGTGTTAATGCTGTCGGTGATGCCCAGTTCAACCGTCACAGGATGAATTTCCGTGTCGGAATCGGCAATCCAAATGATCGCGCTGTTTTCGCTCGGCTGATCCATTGGTGGTTTGCTGTCTTCGCCTTCCTTGGCAAATTGTGGCGGTGCCAGAGGCTCTCCTGCGGGAGATGTTCCCATTTCAGGCCGCATGGCGCCATGCGGACGCTGCCCTGGCAAAGGTGAATTCTCCAGGCCTGGAGGCAGGAAGCGAGTGGCTGCATTCGGCACGAGAACGACGTCGTCTGCCTCTTCAATGATGATGGAGAGGTTCGCCGTCATGCCAGGGAAGAGTCGTTCGTCAGGATTTTCCGCTTCGATGATGACAGGGTAGGTGACGACATTGGAGTTTGTCGCGCTGGCAAGACGGATTTGCGTGACTTCACCGACGAATTTGGTCTTGTATGCGTCAACCGTGAAGTTTACGCGCTGGCCGACTTTGATGCCGCCGATATCTGCTTCTGGAATAGCGGCCTGGACCTGAATTCGCTTAAGGTCGGTTGCGACAGTGAAAAGTCCTGTCGCGTTCATTGACGAAACGACCGTCTGTCCCTCTTCGACCGCACGGTCGATTACGATTCCGGTGACAGGAGAGTTGATAGTGCAGTCCGCAAGATTTTTCTCTGCGGTCTTAACGCTTGCACGTGATTGCTCGATGGCGGCTTCGTTGCTTTTGATCGTTGCAAGAAGCTGGTCGTAGGATGCCTGCGCGTTGTCAAGATCGCTTTCGGTGGTCATTTCGCGTTCGAAGAGTTTCTTCTGGCGTGTCAGTTCCTTTGTGGCAAGAGTCAGCTGCGCCTTTGTTTTCGCAAGATTCGCTTCGTTGCTTTTGAGTTGGGCGCGTGCACTTGCCAAGGATGATTCGTATGTGTCGGTGTCGAGAAGGGCTATGACTTGTCCTTCGGTAATACGAGAGTTGTAGTCGGCGGAAAGAGAGATGATCTTTCCTGTGACCTGCGTCGTCACGGAGACTTTTTTGATTGGAGCGATTGTTCCTGTGGCGGTCACTTCCTGCGTGACGGAACCTTTGGTTACGACTTGACTGCGAAAGTAAGTGATTTCCGCTTGCTTTGGCTTCTGCTTATACCATTTCCAGCCGAACCAGAGTCCGGCAAGAACCGCCAGTGTGATGACCGCCTTGAGAATTTTAACGAACATGATTTTTATTCCTTGAATATGTACGGCTAATGAAATTTGTTTTGCATTTGCCATCAAATGCAAAAGATTAGACATTGATGTCGGCTAGTCTCCTATCAAGCTTGAAATGTAGGCCTGCGCCTCCATGAAATCAAATCTGGCATTCACGGCTTGAGCTTTTGCGGAAGATGCTGATACCTGCGCGTCGGTTCTGTCAACGCTGGTCGCTTTGCCGTATTTGTATTTCTCGTTGACGATGTCCAAATTGCGCTCCGCGCTTTTTGCGCTCAATTCCGCCACTTCGAGAGACTGTCTGGCCTTTTGGGCATTCAAGGTCGCCGTCCGAAGGTCGCGGTAGAGGGCTTGTTCTGCAGCAGCATAGCGGCTGCGTGCAATGTGGAGCGAGACTACCGCCTGGCGGACGGAGTTTAGTGTTCTGCCCCCGTTGAAGCTGTTTCCGCTTAACGACAGACCGCTTGAGAGATTCCAGAGCCACGGCAGGGCGGGATTACGGCCGGAAACACTGCCGCCGAAGGAGAGGGAGATATTTGGGTACAGGTCCGCTATTGCTGCATCAATGCTGCCTGAGGCGACGTTTATGCTGTATTGAAGCGAAGCTAGGGACGGTTCGTTGGCACGGGCCGTTTCAAGAAGTGCTTCGGCCGTCTCCGCGTATTCATGGATGTCGCATTCGCCAAGATTGAACTCTATGTTTTCCGCCAGTCCGAGCGCATAATTAAGATTGCCTTGATCGATGGCAACTGTGTTGTTGGTGGAAATTTCCTGCAGTCTTGCATTTTGGTAGTCCACTTCCGCTTTGAGGACGTCGTATTCGATTGATTCGCCTATTTCCTTTTTCACTTTCACCTGATCAAGATGGTCCTTGTATTGCGATACGGATTCAATGGCGACTTCATGAAGAGCCATTGCCCTACGCAGTTCGAAATAGGCTTTGCGAACATTGTAGATTGTCGTATTGCGTTGCTTTTCGAAATTTTTGATTGCGGCGTCCAGAGAGTCCTGAGCCTGACGTATGGCAGCGCTCGTGCGGCCGAAATCGAAAACCGTGATGCTAAGATTCAAGCCGCCGCTGTAGCTTCCTGTGTTGCGTGTTGAACCATGATGGCGGTCTCTGTTCGATGTGCTTCGGTTGTGGCCTGCGGAGGATGAAAGCGTCGGAAGATAGCCAGCCTTTGCATTTGCCAATGCGATGCGGGCCTGTTCGACAGACAGCGCTGACTGATACATGGACGGGTTGCATCGCAAGGCTATCGCCTCCAATTGCGGCAGGGTGTAGGTCTCGCCCGCAACGATTCCCGCTTCAGGCGCCGACATGGTGTATTCGCCTGGCTGCCTCGGGACTTCGTCCTTCTGAATCTTGCGTGCTTCGCGGACAGTGGCGCAACTGCACATTATCAACATTCCGCATAAAAGCGCATATAGTGATTTGTTTCGCATTTCGTACATCTTTTCTCCTATGAAAACAGCGCGGAGTTCGAAGAAAATCTCTCCAGAAAGTAGTGCTTGTATTTCGTTTAAACGAAATTCAATGAATTTTATTGTGAGAGGTTTAGAAGGTGGTGGCAGACATTCGACTTCGAATGACATTGCGCTTTTGGCTGGACATTACGGGTTCCAAATTGTGCGATGAGTCTTGCAGAGTGCGGCGCGAATGATGCTCTCAAGTTTGCGGGCTGCGATTTCTACATCGTCGTTGAGGACAAGGAACTGGTATTCCTGCCAGGCCTGGACTTCCGTTCTGGCGTTCTTGAGACGTTTCTGAATGACTTCTTCCGTTTCCGTTCCGCGTTTGCGAAGCCGCGTTTCAAGCACCTCCAGAGAGGGCGGCGCCACGAAGATGTATTCGATCGATTGGGAAAGCGGAGAGGTTTCTAGAGAGGCGCGAATCTGTCTTGCTCCTTGGATGTCAATGTCTAAAATCATCGTCTTGTCATTGCAAATGGCATCCATGATAGGTGCCTTTGGAGTGCCGTAGTAGTTTCCGTGGACATTGGCGTGTTCAAGAAAATCGCCATTGGCAATGCCCTTTTCAAATTCCTCCTGCGAGATGAAATGGTAGTCTACGCCATCGGTTTCGCCAGGGCGCGGTGCTCTAGTCGTGCAGGAAATTGAGAAGAGCATGCCTGGAATCCATTGGTTGACCTTTTTGACAAGAGTTGATTTGCCTGCTCCGCTAGGACCAGATAGAATGATTGCTAGACCGTTGTTCATTGGTGCAGTTCGAAACGTATGTTTTTGCCAGTATCACCATCGTAAATCTGTTTGGGAAGAATGCCCGCGAGATTCTGCATTTGAGGTGGGATGTTCACGCTGAAAAGAACTTCAGAGGAATCCGCGTGGATTTTTTCATAGCGCAGTGCCAGAAGGTCCGCCTTGAATGGCGTCGATTGGCATGCTTTGTACATCCAGAGTTCAGGAGAGGTGGGATACCATTGCTCAAGAGAGGCCAAAGCATCTTTTTCAGCATCGGAATCTTGTTTCATAATCGCCAAACGGAGAGCCCGCAGATGCGTCGCGGCCCTATGGGGCGAAATGCGCATTAGGTGGTCGATGGCCTTTTCGGCCGTCGTAAGGTCGTTCATTTGCAAGGCCATGTCGGCCATCAGCTTTGAAGAAAGGACACCGTGCGGTTGCAGGCGCATGGCTTTTTCCAGAGCATCCTTGCAGGTCGGATATGATGCTCCTGAACTTCTGAAGTTGTCGGCGATCTGCTTTGCCTTCTCGCCTGGAATTCGAATCAACGATAGCAATGCGACTGCGGACATTAGAATGATTATGCATCGATATGCCCAAACGGTTGGTTTCCTTGAAGATGATTGCGTTTGGGCTGACTGGGGCGCGAAGATGAACAATCCAGTGAAGCCCGCAATTGTCGATGTCGATATTACTATGTCGTTGAACTGCGTGAGTGCGTGCGCGTTCCATGCGCACCAGGCGCCCAGAGTCGCGGCAATCTGCCAAGAGTCTTTATGACGCGATGCCTTGAAGAGACCTAATGCCAGAAGGAATGGCGCGATGAGGCGTAGCGCGGCGTCAAATGCGCCAG
>JAKSPA010000140.1 GCA_024405235.1 Lentisphaeria bacterium | reverse complement strand
GAATCCCCAAATCGACGGCGTCTTCTCAATTGACGACGAGACCTCCATCGGCGTGCTGCAGGCAATCAAGGAAGCAGAGCGCAAAGACATCAAGGCGGTCACAGGCGGCGGCGGTTGCCAGGAGTACTTCAAGATGATGCCTCTTTATAAGGATATATATGTGCAGTCCGCGCTCTACTCTCCGTCCATGGTCATCACCGCTGTGAATGCGGCATACGATCTGGCATGCGGCAAAAACGTGGAAAAGCAAATCATCATCCCGACGACAATCGTCGATCGCGACAACTGCGCGGAGTTCCTTGATGCAAATTCTCCGTACTAACCGTCCGTGAACATACGATTCGAATCAATTCGAAAGGCCTTCGGCGTCAATGAAGTGCTCCATGGAGTGAGCTTCTCCATTGACGCAGGCCAGATTTTTGCCTTGCTCGGCGAGAACGGAGCAGGCAAATCGACACTGATGAATATTCTCGGAGGAATGTTCCCTCCGACAGAAGGGAACATCTTTCTTGACGGCAAGGCGGTATCGTTCGCCACTCCGAACGACTCCATGAAATGCGGCATCGCATTCATTCACCAGGAGCTTTGTCCCGTAAACGATCTGACTGTCGCCGAAAACATATTCATCGGGCGCGAATATCGCAGGCGTTTCGGCTTCCTTGACAGAAAGAGAATGAATGAAGAAACCGTCAGGATATTCTCCGAACTGAAAGTAGATATAAAGGCGACGGACATGATGCGCAGCCTTGACGCCTCCAGCAAGCAGATCGTCGCCATCGCGCGCGCGCTGCTTTTCAAGGCGAAGGTCATAATCATGGACGAACCGACAACGTCGCTGACGGAGCAGGAAATCGGCCGGCTGTTCGAACTCGTGCGCCGTCTGGCCGCTCAAGGCGTCACGATAATATTCATTTCACATAAGTTAAATGAAATAAAGGAATTATGCACGGCTTACGCCGTGTTGAGAAACGGCAGTCTTGTCGGCACGGGAAAGATTTCCGACGTCACTGCGGCCGATTTGTCCGAATTGATAGTCGGTCATGAACTGGCAGGTTTGGCGCACAGCGCTTTCCAGGCGGAGGAGAAGCCAATTATTCTCTCTGTCGAAGGCATGAGCCGCAAGAACGAATTCGAGAAAATAGCGTTTTCAGTTCATGCGGGAGAGATTCTCGGTTTCACTGGACTGCTTGGCGCAGGCCACAGCGAAATCTTCCGCAGCCTGTTTGGAGACACGCCTGACTACAGCGGAACCGTTTGGCTTGAAGGGAAAAAATACCACGCGAAATCCACTTCGGCGGCAGTCAAGGCAGGAATCGCATACGTCCCAAGCAACAGAAAGGAAAACGCTATCGTGCCTGATCTCAGCGTCTTGACGAACGGCACACTCGCGTCGTTGTCGCATTTCGCCAAATTTGGCTTCGTCAGAAAAGAACGCCAAAAAGCGGAATTCAAGACACATTCGGACAATTTCCACCTGAAATACTCCGACATCGACGATTTGATCACGACACTTTCCGGCGGCAATCAGCAGAAGGTCATTCTGGCACGTTGGCTCGGCAGATCGCCGAAGGTGCTTGTCCTAGACAATCCGACACAAGGCGTGGACATCGGCGCCAAGCAGGAGATCTACGAGATCATCCGCAAAGTGGCGGAAAAAGGCGTCGCTGTCATCGTCATTTCAGCCGAAGGGCAGGAAATCCAGCGCCTATGCACCAGAGCCATCGTAATGTTCCACGGCAAGATCCAGGGAGAGCTCTCAGGAGAGCGCTTGACGGAAGGCAACATTATGAAACTGGCAACCGGCGTCGAACTTTAATCTTTTCACTATGTCGAATTCAAAAATCAGAACAGTTTTCTCATGGATCAGGCGCCAGTGGCGCGAGAATCCGCTTTTCAGCACCTGCATCGCTCTGGCGGTCATGGTGATCGTGCAGACACTTGCGCTTGGAGTCCACTTTGATTCGTTCGGCGACTGGTTCTCGTCCTTCTGCACCAACTGGATCAATGTCCTGCGAAACAACGCCACCGTCGGCATCATTTCTCTTGGCATGACATTCGTTCTCGTCTCAGGCGGAATCGATCTGGCGGTCGGTTCCACTCTCTGCATGACAGGAGCACTCTTCATGCTTCTGACAGATTCATCGGGACACGGCATTCTCGCAGCCGCAGGAATTCATGGCTGGATGGCCTTCGCGATCGCACTGCTTCTTGTCATCCTTGCTTGCGCATTGCTCGGAGGCCTCAACGGCCTTCTGATTGCAAACGGCAGAATACCGCCATTTATCGTGACTCTCGGAACAATGAAACTCTTCAGGAGTCTCACGCAGTTCTTCATGCAGAAACGCACGCCCGTCTTCCCAGAGCCTTTCTTGAATTTTGCAAGCCTGAAGACAGGCGATTTCATGCTGATGCCAATCATCTACTGGCTTGTCGTGGCTGTATTGCTCCACTTCCTCTTCAGGAAAACCGTATTCGGAAACCATGTCATCGCCATCGGTTCCAATGAAAAGGCGGCTAAACTTTCTGGAATCAACGTCAATGCGATAAAACGTTGGGTTTACATTCTCACGGGATGTCTGGTGGCGCTGGCTTCCACCATCCAAATAAGCAGACTGGGTTCCATGGATTACTCCAACGCGGGAAGCGGCAGCGAAATGGACGCCATCGCTTCCGTAATCGTCGGCGGAACGCGCATGAGCGGCGGCCGCGGTTCGATTGTAGGAACCATGCTCGGCGTGCTGATCATCGGCGTTATGAATAACCTCCTGAATCTCATGGGAGTGCCGCCATTCCTTCGCGAAGCCTTCAAAGGCGTGATTGTCATCGTCGCTGTCCTTCTGCAGCGAAAAGAGAAAACTTCATAATTCTCAATTAATGCAGAATGGACTTTCCGACTTGTCCGAACACATAAACCCATAATAATTGGAAATTACATACTTGAGTTGCCTGCGCGTTCTGATGGTGTGTTTTCCCGAGGCTTGCGACTCGGGCGCAGGACAAGTCCGTATCGTCAAGCAATAACGGAAACTTTGGTATATAATTCCCCAAATAATTTGTAGAGACAAAATGGATTGCAAAAAAGTTTGCGCAGTAGCGGCTGGAATGGTCGCATTGAGTTGTGCGGCAGGCATAAATGTCACTTGCGACAGGGACTCACACTACTACCACGTCGGCGAAATGGCCGAAATCAGAATCACATGCGACAAAGATGTCCCGCTTGACGTTCTTCTCACGTGCGATGGCGCGGCGGTTCTCGTCAGGCGCACGATCACTGCCAGCGAAAGCGAGCCCTACGTCTTCAGCTACACGCTTGGACGGCCTGGCATCCTGCGCTGTCTCGTAAAGGGCAAGGGGCTTGAACAGCGCCTTCTCGGAATGGCCTTCGATCCCGAACGGATCTATCCTACCCTCCCAGAGCCAGAGGATTTCATGGATTTCTGGAACAAGGCATTCGCCGCGATGGATGCCATTCCCGCGAATTTCAAAATGACGGAACTCAAGGATGATTCCACAGACGACAATATCTACTACGATGTGGAATGCGACAACGTCAACGGCACAAAGCACTACGGCTATCTCAAGCTTCCGAGAACCGACGAAAAGGTCCCGCTGCTAATCTACGTGGAAGGCGCAGGATATGGTCAGGAGCTCGCGACATTCAAGGAGCACAACGCCAATGTGGAGCGGTTCATTCCAGGCCGCGTGGCGACGCTCACCATAGGCGTCCACAGCTACAAGCCCATGCCGACGGTCGCCGAACACAGAAAGCAGCACGATGAATACGTAAAGCAATTCCCGTCGCAGGAGTACTGGCTGGAGAACATCGAAGCCCGCGATCTGACCAACAATTTCTTCTACCGCGCCATTCTCGGAAGCAAACGCCTCTGCGACATCGTCTCCGACCTGCCGCAGATCGACAAAGGGCACATTGCGTATCTAGGCGTCAGCCAGGGCGGCATGTTCGGCCTCTATCTTACCGCCCTCTGCCCGCAAATCCGCGCGGCGTTCTGCGGCGTGCCTGCATTCTGCGATTGCGGGGGCGTCAATGTCGGACAGCACACTCCCACATGCCAGATAGACGAACTGGCACAATATTCGGATTTCCTGCGCTACTTCGACGCCGCCAATTTCGCGCGTCATATCAAGGTCCCTGTCTTCATCAGTGCAGGATACATAGACACGACATGCACACCGTCCAGCGTGTTCGCCGCCGCGAACTGTCTTGGCGGTCAGAAACTCGTTTACCACAAGATCCACCATGGCCATACGGACGGCCCCGTCGAGTACGAAGCGCTCTACTGGACATACATTTCGCGCTTCCTGCTGGGAGACTAGCCAACGCGACGATCTTCAGGAGACGCAGAGGCTTTGCCCCCAAGGGGATGCCATGCAACGCACGCTTCCGCTTGTCATGCGCGCGTGCAAAAATCATTTGCCTTGCATAGAAAACTGACTTTCCACACAAAACACAGGAGAATACTATGAAACGCGGATTCCTTCTTGGACTTGCAGTGATGCTGCTGTTGGCTTCGGCGGCATTCGCCGAAAATGAAAAGATCGAAAAGAGCTGGCAGGAAGAACTGTTCGGAACGGAATTGGTGAACGCCCAGGGACAGACCATGTCGTCCGCCAGCCTGAATGACAAGATCGTGGCGATTTATTTTTCGGCGCATTGGTGCCCGCCATGCCGTGCATTCACTCCTCAGCTGGTTCAATTCTGCAACGAGTTGAAAGCACAGCAAAAAGCCTTCGAAATCGTATTCATCAGCTACGACCGCGATGAGGAGAGCATGCGCAACTATATGACAGAGACCAAGATGCCGTGGCTTGCGATACCATATAAATCCGCAAAGAGGACTGATGTCATGAAATGGTTCCAAGTCAACCAGATTCCTACATTGTTCGTGCTGAACAAAAAGGGACAGCTCATCTCGACCAATGCGCGCGAAGAGGTGACCGAAAAGGGCACCAAAATCTTCGATCTTTGGGAAAAGGCCGAAATCACTCCGGAAGACATCTGGTACGAAAAGTATTTCGGCAAGCAGTTGACGAATGCCAGAGGAGAAAATGTCGCCACTGACATTCTTCGCGGCAAGATCGTCGGAATCTACCATTCGGCCTCATGGTGCGGCCCATGCCGTAATTTCACGCCTGAACTTGTCAAATTCCACAATGCGCAAAAGAAACTCCACAACAATTTCGAAATCGTTCTCCTCTGCGAGGACGAAACGAAAGAGGCCATGCAAGCATATATGAAAAACGACAAGATGGC
>JAKSPA010000014.1 GCA_024405235.1 Lentisphaeria bacterium | reverse complement strand
AAATTTAATAAATTTCTTATTTCTTTAGGAATTACAACTCTCCCCAAATCATCTATTCTTCTTACAACTCCTATAGGATTCATTAACACACCTCAACACTTTTAGTGTTAACTTGAAAAATATTTTTATACTTTTAATTGAATGCAATAAATAATTATTTTTGAAGGCTTTTGGTGAATTCCAAAAGCGCGTGGTTGGATGCGGTGTATGCCCTCTGCAGCGGATAGCCGGCGTGAGCGACAACCGACGCGATGTTGATTATCGATGCAGCCTTTGATTTTCTCAGATACGGAAGAGCTTTCTGCGTAAGGAAATACGGCACACGGCAATTGATGTTCATTATTGCGTCGTATGCTTCTGGCGTGACTTCCTCGAAAGGCGTGCTCTGCGCGGTTCCCGCATTGTTGACAAGTATGTCTATGCCGCCGAAATGCTCTACAACGTTTTCCAGCATCTGCGGGAAGCGCGTGATGTCCGTAAGATTGCCAGGCAGCGCAATGCAATCGGCATAGGCGGACAATTCGTTCCGGATCGCATTGAGTTTGTCTAGATTGTTTCCGCCGAAAAGAGCGATTTTCACGCCCTTCGCAGCAAGTCTGCGCGCAATCGCGGAACCGATTCCGCCACTGGAACCGGTTATCACCGCCACGCGATCTTTCAATTCCATCGACATGGATGAGTGCCTTTTTGTTCTAAGGATCCAAATGATGCAAATTTACGGCAACGCGGAAAAGCCGTCGTCTTTTGCGAATCGCCGTTCGTCGTAATGTTCACAGCTTCAGACGGATCAGTTCGTAATCGTCTGAGCCCAGGCCAATCTTCTTGGCATGTGTGATTGCATCGCGCCAATGCGTGTCGCCATGTGCATCGTCGAAAATGTCGTCACCATGCGGCTTGTCATCCATCCACGTATTGGAACGACGCGGTGCCCGATTGCAGAGATCCACGCCGGCAATATCAAGCGCGACGGGATCGAAACTTGCCAGCATGCCGATGTTCGGAACTATCGCAGCATCGTTTTCGCCGTGGCAATCGCAGTTGGGCGATATGTCGCATAGAAGCGCGACATGGAAATGCGGGCGTCCTGACAGAACCGCCGCTGCATATTCGACAGTCTTGGCATCCAGAAGATTATTGGCCTGACTCCATGTCGCCTCCAGAGCATCCTTTGGACAGATGGCGATGCACTGGCCGCAACCAGCGCACTTGTAATGGTCTATGGTCATCTTTTTGCCGGAAAGCGTCAGAGCGCCATGCGCGCAGTGTTTGCTGCAAAGACCGCAACCGACGCAGCGGTCCTGATCAAGCATCGGCTTTCCATCGCTGTGCATGTCCATTTTTCCAGCGCGCGAACCGCATCCCATGCCGATGTTCTTCACGGCGCCGCCGATGCCCATCTTCTCGTGCCCCTTGAAATGCGTCAGAGAGATGAACACGTCCGCATCCATTATGGCGCGACCAATCTTAGCCGTCTGGCAGTAGATACCGTTCGGCACAGGGACCTCCACTTCGTCATTGCCCTTGAGACCATCTGCGATGATGTTCTGGCAGCCTGTCGTCAAAGGCGAGAAACCATTGAACTGCGCCGTATCAAGATGCTCCAGCGCGTCTTTTCTATGTCCGACATAAAGGGTGTTGCAGTCCGTCAAAAACGGCCGACCGCCCTGCTCTTTCACGAAATCCGCAACGGCGCGCGCATAGTTCGGACGCAGGTAGGCCATGCCGCCATATTCGCCGAAATGCAGCTTGATGGCGGTCATCTTGCCAGCAAAATCAATCTGGTCCGCCCCTGCCGCCTTCATGAGCGACTTGAGCTTGTCCATCAAACCGCTTCCGTATGGCTTCGTTCGAAAATCGGTGAAGAAGACTTTTGACGACATGTTTGTCTCCCTTGTTTATGATTGTCTGAGTGAAATGACTACCGTCTATTTTCTGAACTTGTCGCAGGTCTTTTTGGCAGTGGCGATGATCTCCTCCTCGCCTTCCACGCGCCGATGTTCCATGAGGAATCTTCCGTTGCAGATAAGCGAATCAACGCAACTGGATTCGCCGGAATAGACCAGATTCGAGACGAGATTGTAATCGCCGACCATGAAAGGCAAATCGGTATTGACCAGCATAGCATCGGCGACCTTGCCGACTGCGATTTCGCCTGCATCGGCAACGAACGCTTTCGCGCCATCCGTCGTGGCGGCGCGGAAAATCCGCTCCGCGGCACCCGCCGTGGGATCGCCTGACTGAATCTTCGCTACAAGCGCGGCGATTTTCATTTCGGAGAAGAAGCTGTGCGCGTTGTTGGATGCGCAGCCGTCGGTTCCTAGAACAATGCGGCAGCCTGCTTTGTCGGCCGCCTTGAAATTGAACATTCCGGAGCATAGTTTCAAATTGCTCGTGGCATTGTACACAAGAACCGCACCCTTTTCTTTCGCGAGAGCGCGATCGTCATCCGTCATCCAGACGCTATGCGCGAATCGCGCACGTTCGTTGACCAGGCCGCATGCGTCGGCATATTGGAACGGCGTCATGCCACCATGCTGCTTCATGCAATCGTCGAATTCTGTCTTGGTCTCCGCAAGATGCGTATGAATCAACATGCCGTTCGCAGCACTGCGTTCGGCGACTTCACGCAAATCCGCCTCGGGAACCGTGTAGATTGCGTGAGGCCCCTCAGCGACCATGATTCTATCACCGTATTCGCCTCTCTTCCAAGCATTACGCACAAATTCCATTTCGGCCTTCTGACGCGCCGTGGCCTCCGCGTTTCCGACATTCAGATAGCATGGCGCAACGCAGCAGCGAACGCCCATCTCCTCAACGGCACGAATTATCTCCGGCGTGAAATAGTAGTGTTCGTTGAAGAAAACCGTCCCCGATTTGATCATCTCCAGAATCGCTAGACGAGTGCCGTTGTAGACGTCCTCGCCCGTGAGCCGTGCCTCGGCTGGCCAGATATGATCGTTGAGCCATGTGAACAGCTCCTGGTCATCGGAAAAGCCGCGCAGAAGCGTCATCGGCACATGCGTATGGCAGTTGTAGAAAGGCGGAAGAAGCGCCATCCCATTGCAGTCAAAGCACTTTACGGAAGGCTGTCCTTCGTCCGCAGAAACTGGAACAATCTTCGCGAAACGTCCGTTCGCGACATAGACGTTCACAACGTCGCCATTCAGCAGACGCGCATTCTTCAAGAGCAAATCATAGATCATTTTCGTGCAAAAGGGACTGAATCCAATTCTCAATTCGTAATTCTCAATTAATTGAGCATTGAGAATTGGAAATTGAGAATTGAATTGATTCTAATTAATAGCGATAGTACTCTGCCTTGTACGGTCCTTCGACAGGCACGCCGAGATAGTCGGCCTGCTTCTGCGTGAGAACGGTCAGTTTTGCATTCAAGGCGTCAAGATGGAAACGTGCGACCTGCTCGTCTAGTTTCTTGTCGAGCAGATAGACATCGACAGGCAAATCCTCCTTCGCGAGTTTGATCTGCGCCATCACTTGATTGGTGAAGGAACAGCTCATGACAAAGGACGGATGGCCTGTGGCGCAACCGAGATTCACGAGACGTCCATCGGCAAGCAGGATGATGCAATGGCCGTCCGGATAGACCCACTTATCCACCTGCGGTTTGACAGGAATGTGCTTGATACCAGGCGTGGCTTTCAATTCGGCCACTTGAATCTCGTTGTCAAAATGACCGATATTGCAAACAATCGCCGAGTCCTTCATCGCAGCCATGTGCTCAGCGCGGATAATATCGCAATTGCCTGTGCATGTAACAAATATGTCACCCTGCGAAACAACGTCCTCAACGCGAACGACAGGGAAACCCTCCATCGCCGCCTGCAATGCACCGAGCGGATCTGCTTCAGTAACGACGACTCTCGCCCCCATGCCAGCCATCGACTGCGCGCAGCCTTTTCCGACATCGCCGTAGCCGCAGATGACCGCAAGCTTGCCCGCGATCATAACGTCGGTTCCACGCTTGATGCCATCTACCAACGATTCACGGCAGCCATAGAGGTTGTCGAATTTGGATTTCGTGACGGAATCGTTGACGTTGATTGCAGGGAAGAGCAGCTTGCCTGCCGAATGGCGCTGATAGAGTCTGTGGACGCCTGTAGTGGTCTCTTCTGAACAGCCTCTGACTTCCTTAACGACTTCGTGCCAATGGCCTGGATTCTCCGTCAGAAGACGCTTCAGAAGCTTCTTGAGTTCAATTTCGTCTTCGTGCGCGTCTGGCCCGTATTCAAGAACGGAAGGATCGTTTTCGGCCTCGTATCCGAGATGGATCATCAGCGTCGCGTCTCCGCCGTCATCGACGATGAGATTCGGCCCTTTGTTGCCGTCGAAAGTCAGCGCCTTGTATGTATTGTCCCAATATTCGGCAAGCGTCTCGCCCTTCCATGCGAAGACCGGCACGCCTGTCTCGGCGATTGCAGCGGCGGCGGAGTCTCTTGTGGAAAAGATGTTGCAGGAAGCCCAGCGGACCGATGCGCCAAGCGCCGTCAGAGTCTCGATGAGAACGGCGGTTTCCGTTGTCATGTGAAGACTGCCGCTTACGCGGAAACCTGCAAGCGGCTTTGAGGCGCCATATTGCCTGCGGCACTCCATGAGGCCCGGCATCTCCTTCTCGCTCATCAGAATCTCCTGACGCCCCACGCCTGCCAGCGAGGGATCGGCAATTATGCAATTTTCTGTTATGTAAAGTGACATTTCTTCTCCTTTTAAAAACTATTTTTCAGATGCCTTAGCCTTCTTTTCCGCCAGAATTGCATCCTCAATGTTCCGCAGGGCATATACATCAAATTCATCAGAATCCTTCCCAGACGCTTCAAGTCTTTTAAGAATTTCCGCGTAGTCGTCGTCGGTGAAATTCTGTAATCTGCTCCTTTCGTCCAGAAAATCATAAGCGCCATCATTTGCCCATCTCACACACTCTGTCACGTTTTTACCAAACGTAAGATGCGCCATGATGAAGGAACCAGCCCAGACATCGCCAGCGCCTGTGGTATCAACATCGTCCTCAAGCGGTTCGTCATATAACGGGACGCGGACTACCTCATTCTTCACATCGTCAACGCATATTGCACCGTCCTTGCCGAGCTTGACAAGCGGGCAGAAATATGAGACGGCCATGATGTCAACAATCGCCTCTGGAATGGATGCGCCTGTCAATGCACATGCTTCGTCGTAGTTGGCGTACAGATAGTCGACCCGCGAAGGCAGGAAGACCTTGATGAAATTCTGATGCTCCATTATCACGCCGACGGAACCCACATCGAAGTGGATTTCCATGTCCTCACAACTCCGCGCGATGTCCAGAGTCCTACGCATCATCGGTTCGTCAATGAGCATATAGCCCTCTGTATAGAAGGATGTTATGCCATTAAAGTCCGACTTCTTCAAAGGCCAGTGCCTGCCAAGTTCCGCATTGATGCCCTGGTAGGTGTACATCGTCCGCTCACCATCAGGCGTCACCAGTGACAGGCACCTGCCTGTATGGGCGCCTGGCACTTTCTTGACGCGGCTGACATCAACGTCTCTGTCCACCAACGACGCTATGTATTGGCAACCCTCTTTGTCGTCACCGACTACCGCACACATCATCGTCTTGAGAATTCCAGCGAAGGCGCCAATATGACTGAGAGCGTTTCCTATACCGCCACCCGCACGGACCTTACGACTCTTCACGCAATCCGCCGGGATGGAGGCGATGATCGCCTCCTGCTCCTCCCATGCGCAGTTATACGCCCCCCCCTTGGCACCGCGCAACGAAGCGACGAACTCCTCGGGCACACGGTAGACAACGTCCATGAACGCGCCACCGTAGCCCAGAACACGCTTAATCGCTTTTTTCACGGAGTGCTTCTTTGACATCGCACTAGTTCTCCGATTCCGGTGCGCCTTGCTCTTCGCCGTTTTCAGCGGCTTCCTGAAGTTTGCGCTGACGTTCTTCCTCCTCCGCTGCAAGAGCAGCCTCCTGCGCAGAACGCTGCGCATTGAAGGCGGCAGCCTGCGCCGCGCTGGATTCCTCTGCGGCGATCTTCGCTTCGTTGGCGGCGCTGTCCTCTTCTGAGAGCTTGTCCACCAAAGAGACGTTGGCAATGCTGTCGTTCGTCTTGGAGAATCGCATGACAATCACACCGTGACTGGTACGTCTGACACGCTTGACCTGCGCGACAGGCGTACGAACCGCCTGCCCCTGGCAGGAGAGCATAAGCACATCCATGTCGGACTGCGGCGACACCTGCAATGCGGCGATGACGCGATCGCCTTCACGAAGCTTGACGCTAATCACTCCTTGACTGCCACGATTGGTCAGACGGTAATGGTCCTTGATGACAACGTTGTTGTCAACTGCATCATCGGCCTCTTCAACATCTTCAGACTCATCGGGCTCCTCAATCTCCTCCGGCTCGCTGGCATCCGTATTATCCGCAGCGTTATCATCCGTCGGCAATGCCACTTCCTCGCCAATCGGCGTGCGCTTGCCCATGCCTTTCGCCGTTATGACCATCAGATCGTCTTCAGGATCCACAACAGTCATGGCAACCACGCAGGAAGCCGTTCCATCCGCCCATGGTCTCAGTCTGATGCCGAAGACACCGGCAGCCGCAGCTCCCATATCACGCACCTTTGTTTCGACAAAGCGAACGGCGCGCCCCGCATCGGTGGAAAGTATGATCTGGTTGCTGCCATTGGTTATCTGCGCATCGATAATATCGTCGCCTTCTTCCCGGTAAGTCATCATGCGCTTGCCGTTCTTGAGAACATGCTGGAAGAAATCCAGTCTCATGCGCTTGATCATGCCCTTGCGCGTGGCGATCACGACGAACTTCTCGGAGACCGCGGGATCGTTTTCGTCATAGGATATGATCGCACGGACTTCTTCGTTTGCAGTTGCATTCGTATCGTCGTGGATAAGCGAGAGGACGTTGTGAATGAAACGCCCGCTGTCGGTACGGCCGCCTTCGGGCAGTTCGTACGCACGGCGCAGACGATAGACACGACCGTAGTTGGTGAAGAACAGCAACGTGTTGTGGCTGCGTGTGGACAGGACAATCTGAACAGCATCACCTTCCTTCTTGGCCTTCATGCCTATGACACCTGTTCCACCACGTCCATGCGCTTCATAGACATCTTCGCAGCAACGCTTGATGTAGCCCATCTTGGAGTGCGTCACGACGTAGATTTCGCGCTTGGTCAGGCCATCCAGATCCGCTTCGCCGCTGTTCGATTCGATAAGCGTGCGTCTTGGAGAGAAGAACTTCCCCTTGGTTTCCAGAAGTTCCTGCTTGACCACCGCCATGATGTTATCGCGGCAGGAGAGTATTTCGCGATATTTGGCGATCTTCGCCTGAAGATCGGCATGCTCCGTTGTGAGCTTGTCGACTTCCAGATTGGTCAACGAAGACAGACGCATGTCGAGAATCGCGCTTGTCTGCGCTTCGTCCAAAACGAAGCGGGCCATGAGTTCCTTCTGCGCGGCAAGACGGTCCTTGGAGCTGCGGATGACGTGAATCACATCGTCGATGTTCGCCTGCGCAGTAAGCAGGCCTTCGACGATATGGTCGCGTTCGAGCGCCTTCTTCAGCAGATACTGAGTTCTGCGGGTGACAACCTGCTCGCGGTGATCGACGTATGCCTCTAGAATCTGCTTGAGCGTCATCGTGCGCGGACGGTTGTGGTCAACCACCAGGAACTGTGCGGGATAGGTGATTTCCAGCGGAGTATTGTGGAAAATCTCGTTGAGAACGACATTCGGCACTGCATCCTGCTTCAGCGTGATCTCAATCTTCACGCCGGCACGGCTGCTGGAATAGTCGTTGACGCTTCTGACGCCATGGATCACGCCGTCTTCCGCCAGTTCGCCGATCTTGCCGACCATGTCGGCCTTGTTGACACCATACGGAATTTCTGTCACGACGATCTTGGTCGGGCCACCGTTTTCGCTGAAGACGACCTCCGTCTTGCCGCGAACGCGAATGCCGCCCTGGCCAGTGGCGTAGAGCTGCCGAACGCCCTTCGTGCCATGGATGATGCCGCCCGTCGGGAAGTCAGGGCCGGGCATGACCTGCATGAGTTCATCAACCGTTATGTCCGGATTGTCGATCAGCGCGACGGCGGCGTCGATGGCTTCGCCCATGTTGTGTGTCGGGACATTCGTCGCCATGCCGACGCCGATGCCCTGGGAGCCGTTCACAAGAAGATTCGGGAAGGCGGCGGGAAGAACGATTGGCTCGAGTTCCTTGCCGTCAAAGGTGTCGCGCATGTCAACGGTCTCCTTGTCGAGATCGGCCAGAAGCGCTTCGCCTGCCTTGTCCATCTTGCATTCGGTATAACGATAGGCTGCCGCGCCATCACCGTCCATGGAACCGAAATTTCCGTGTCCGATGATCAGCGGGACGCGCATGGAGAAATCCTGCGCCATGCGGACGATAGTGTCGTAGACAGCGGTATCGCCGTGTGGATGGTAGTTACCGATGACCAGACCGACGACTTTCGCGCACTTGTTGAGTCCGCCCGCGAAAGTGTATCCGCCGCGCAGCATGGCGTACAGGATGCGTCGGGCGCCAGGCTTCAGTCCGTCGCGCACATCAGGGATTGCACGTCCCACGTTTGCGGAAACGGAATACTGGAGGTATGCATTGCGCATGAGGCTGTTGACCTCCGTGGTCACGTCGGTGCGCTGAATCGCGCCCCACTCCTCTGCATTTATTGTGGTTTTGCTATTGTCTGCCATAATAAGCTCTCTGAAATTTTATGAAATGAGTGATTGTGATCGTGGAATGAACCGCTAGATATCGGGATTCAGAACCTCGTCGGCATGATCTTCGATGAACTGGCGGCGCGGAGCGACTGCCGTTCCCATGAGAAGATCGAAAGTCTTGTCTGCGTATTCTGCATCTTCGACCTTAACTTGAATCATCGTGCGCGTCGCAGGATTCATGGTGGTCTCCCACAATTCGTCGGCGCTCATTTCACCAAGACCTTTGTAGCGCTGGATGGTAATGCCCTTGCGGCCCTGGTTCGTCACCGCGTCGCAGAGAGCTTCCAGCGAATTGACAGATGTCACCTGTTCGCTCTGGTTGTTCACCAGTTCCGC
Organism: Lentisphaeria bacterium; assembly: GCA_024405235.1. Classification (GTDB taxonomy): domain Bacteria; phylum Verrucomicrobiota; class Lentisphaeria; order Oligosphaerales; family Oligosphaeraceae; genus UBA1724. The sequence continues at coordinate 5,750 of JAKSPA010000014.1, read as the reverse complement.
AATCGGCGCATCCCCCTTGAAGAGATTCTGGATGTCAAGACCGTATTCCTTCAGCTTGGCAGCAAGAGTCTCGAGAGCGCTGGCTTCCGGAAGTTTGACCACTTGAATATCCTCAAGAGGCTTCTCCTGAACGGCGGGTGCGGCGTCAATGACATTGCCGTCTTCATCGAATTGCTGTTCTGCACTCTTCTCGACTTCCTGCTCTGGGACCTCTTCGACGGCCGGCGCTTCGGCGACGGCATCGGTGCCCTGCGCAGCCAGACGCGCGGCCAGCGCGGCCTCCTTCGCACGCTCGATTGACGCACGAGCTTCCGCGACTATCGCCTCGCACTCCTGAGCGCTCCATGCGTATTTCGTGCTCTGCACGCCGCTTTCGCGAATCTCGATCATGTAGCCAGGCAGAGAGCCCTTCTCCTTGCGCAGCGCAAGGAACTCCTCCGCATGGATGCCGTAGCGTGGCAGATTGGTGTTGCACAGACGCAGGCAGTCTCTGACCTGCTGGATGATTTGTCCAGGCGCATCGCATGGCAGATCCTGACCGCCAGGCAGACGCATGGAAAGCTTCGTCAGCGCCAGACGCGTCAGATGGCTGTTCATGTCGTCTTCCGTCTCGACATACTGTTCGTGCTTGCCCTGAGTGACCTTGAAGAGTGGCGGTCTGGCGATATAGACATATCCCGCTTCCACAAGGGGTTTCAGATGGCGGTAGAGGAATGTAAGAACCAGCGTGCGGATATGGGAACCATCGACATCAGCATCCGTCATGATCACGATTCGATGATAACGTGCCTTGGAGACATCGATGTCGTCTCCCGCGCCAGCGCCGATGGCCGTGAAGAGGGAACGGATTTCGTTGTTGCGAAGCAGCTTTTCGGGCGTGGCCTTTTCCGCATTGATGAGCTTGCCTCGGATGGGCAGAATCGCCTGGAAGGAGCTCTCGCGGCCGCTCTTGGCCGAACCGCCTGCAGAGTCACCCTCGACGATGTAGAGTTCGCAGAGGCGTGGATCCTTGCAGGAGCAGTCGGAAAGCTTGCCGACAAGTCCGACGAGCGCCTTCTGGGGGTTCATCGTCTCCTCGATCGCCTTGCGGGCCTTCTCGCGCGCCGTGGCGGAAATGACCGCATGTTCAACAAGACGCATCGCGATGTCGGGATGCTCTTCGAAGAAGTTCTTCAACTGCTCGTACGAAGCGCTCTGGACAAGTCCCTTGACTTCCGGATTGTTCAGCTTTGTCTTGGTCTGACTTTCGAAGAGCGGATTCTCTACCTTCACGGACACGACGCATGCCAAACCCTTGCGGACGTCTTCACTGGTGACGGTGATTTCCTTCGAAGAGGAGGGCTTCTTCGGTGCGTCCTTGCCCGTCTTCTTGCCAGCCTTGCGGTCGGCGTCCTCCTTCATCTGTTTCTGGTAGTTGTTGATCGCCATGGTCAGCGCCGTCAGGAAACCAGTCAGATGCGTTCCGCCGTCCTTCGTGTTGATGCCGTTGACGAACGAATGGATCGATTCGTCATACGTGTCGTTATACTGCATGGCGATGTCGTAGAAGAAATCGCCGCTGCCGTCGGAGCGGAAGTTCTTCACTTCGCCGCTGAAGGTGATGACGGGATCGTTCAGGACATTCTTGCCTTCGTTCAGATAGCCAACGAATTCCGTAACGCCGCCGACATAGTGGAACGTCTCGCTTCTGGGATCGGTTCCGCGCACGTCGGTGAGGGTGATCTTGATGCCAGCGTTCAGATATGCGAGTTCGCGCAGACGCTTCGCAAGAATCTCCCACTTGTATTCCAGCACTGTGAAGATTTCTGGATCGGGCAGATAGCGGACCTCCGTTCCCGTGATGTCCGTGTCGCCGATGATCTTCAGCGGTTCAACCGCCTTGCCGCGCTCAAAACGCATCTGGTGCTTGTGACCGTCTCTGCAAATCGTCAGCGTCAGCGATTTGGAAAGCGCGTTGACGCAGGAAACGCCGACGCCATGAAGACCGCCGGAGAACTTGTAGACGTCCTTGTCGAACTTGCCGCCCGCATGAAGCATCGTCAGCGCGACTTCGCAGGCAGGCTTGTGTTCCGTCGGATGCATGCCGACTGGAATGCCGCGGCCGTCATCCAGAACGGTGATGGAGTTGTCATAGCCAATGGTGACTTCAATGTTCTTGCAGTATCCCGCAAGCGCTTCGTCAATCGAGTTGTCAACGACTTCATAGACCAATTGGTGAAGTCCCTTCTCGTCCGTATCGCCGATATACATGCCAGGACGCTGGCGCACGGGTTCAAGGCCCTTCAGGACCTTGATCTGCCCACCGTCTCCACTGACGGGCTGCTGTTCGTTGTTTACTGTCTCTTCGTTTACCATGGGACTCCTTGATCTATTTTGATGCTTGTGCTACTATGATCTAATGAAAAGGCATACATGCGTATAAGAGCATATATATGCGCATATGCGCACACGTACATACGCGTTAATATAATGTCACACGCGCGCGTTGCAACACTTCATACACGGCTTTTTCACAATTCTCAATGCTCAATTCTCAATTCTCAATTAATTAAAAATGCAGAATTAATTCTTATGTCTAATGGTCTATTGATCAAAGCGTCTGCCCTCTGCCCTCTGCCCTCTGCCCTCTGCCGCCCCCCAAAAAAGCAAAAGGCCCCAAAAGTGGCCCATTTTAGGGCCTTTTAGGGCCTAAGTATATATCCACAAAAGGGGATACATTTCATTCTGGGCCATTCTAGGCCCCTTCTGGACGATTCTAGCTTTTTCAAGGGTCCATTTTCGGTCTCTGCAGACGCTTTTTTTGCGACTTTTATGCAATGACGGCAGACGCCTTGATCAATAGACAAAGAGATATTAATTCATCACTCTGCATTCTTAATTAATTGAATTGAGAATTGAATTCTGCATTCTTAATTAATTGAGAATTGAGCATTGAGAATTGAGAATTGTCTATAATTTCGTGTCCGCGTCGATCCAGCGGCACTCAAGGCCGTTGAAATGCGCTGACACCGCAGCCATAAGAGCCTTTGGCCCGACAGTCTCAGTGGCGTAGTGTCCTGCATGAAGCACGCCGATACCATATTCACGCGCCTGTATGCCGCCAACATGCCCCAATTCGCCTGTAATCAGCAAATCGGCCCCCATGCGAGCCGCATCTGGAATTTCATCCTCTCCAGCGCCCGACACGATTGCCACGCGTTGCACCAGCCGTTCCGGTTCACAGCCGTATATGCGGCATTCGGTGTTCAAAGCGTTTCCGAGAATCGACGCCAACCGCCCCGCAGCTATCTTCTGGCACAGATTTCCAATGCATCCCGCATATACGCCGCGCACGAAACCAAAGGGCTCTCTGGCCTCTGCCTCAAGGCCTATTATATCCGCCAATCCGGCATTGCATCCAATTGTCCGATGTGCATCCAACGGCAAATGCACGGCATAAAGAGAAATGTCGTTCTTCATAAGGATGCGTATGCGCTCGGCATCAATTCCAGTTATGCTTCGCAAGCCATTGCCCCAGAAGATTCCATGATGGCAGACAAGCAGCCCCGCGTTGAGTTCAGCCGCCTTGCTGAAGGTCTCGCTCGTCGCATCGACAGCGAAAGCGACTGTGGACAATTCGTCTCCGCACTGCACCTGCAGACCATTTCGCGAATAGTCGTCTGGGCAAGCGCATTCCGTGAAAAGCGAATCAAGATAACCGACTATCTCTTTGCATGAAAATGACATAGTGCTATTTTATTATTTCTCCTGCGACTTCACGTTCCGTGCCTGGAAGCACGCCTGCGATTCTGCACTCATGGAAAGTATTCTGGTCAAGCCCAGACATTGCCGGCAACACGACCTTCAGATAATTGTCCGACCAGCCATGAACCAACGGTTCGCCTGTCTCCAGAAGCACGCGCACGCGCTCTCCGACTTGCGAAGCAGCGAATGCACGCGCCTTGTCCGCCGCCAGTTCCAGCAACGCGTCCATTCGTTCTTTGGCGACATCGCCCTGCGGACGGCCCGGCCATGTCGCAGCCGGCGTGCCTGGGCGCGGCGAATAGCAGAAGACATGCATGAGCGAAAGAGGCAATCCGCTCAAGTAATCGTAGCAGCGTTTGAAAGCACCGTCGTCTTCGCCAGGGAACCCGACCATGATGTCCGTTCCCAAACAGATTCCGGAGACCTTTTCCGCTGCATAATTGACGGTCCGTGCGTACTCCTCCAGCGTATATCTGCGCGCCATTCTTCTCAGAATGCCCGCGTCGCCATTCTGCAACGGAAGATGCAGGAATCTACACATCCTCTTGTCCTGAGCCATGATGTCTATCACGCGATCCAAAAGCGGACCAGGCTCGACAGACCCCATGCGCAGACGGAAATCGCCTGGCAGCTCAAGAAGCCTTTCGAACACCGTCGCCAAATCCGCATCGCCCTGACGATAAGTCGCCACATTGACCCCCGTCAGCACTAGTTCGCGGTACCCCTGTTCCAGAAGCGCCCTCGCCTCGCGGACAATGTCGTCCAAATCCCGCGAACGTGCAGGGCCACGCACCGATGGCACGATGCAGTATGTGCAACGGAAACTGCAGCCATCCTGCACCTTCAAATTCGCACGCGTGCGCTCTGGATAGAGTCCCACGCCTGGAATCGTGAAACCCTCGCAATGCGGAATCGGCGGAATCGGCGCGATTGCCGAATGCTCCTCATGGCGCGGATTTTCAGGAAGCAGCGCCGCTAGCGATTTCGGTTTTGGATTCGGCAGAAGCAAATCCGCCAGAAGCGCCCCTTTCCCAGAGAGCAGCTGAGAATCAGTTGCGGCACAGCCACATACGACAAGATACGCATTCGGATGCGCTTTTCGGGCCGATGTCACAGCCTGGCGGCTCTTTTGCGAAGCCACCGCCGTCACGGCACAGGAATTTATCACCAGCACATCGGCCTCTTCCCCCCACGGAACTATTTCATAGCCTGCTGCAGACAAATCCGACGCCAGCAATGCGGAATCCGCCTGATTCAGCCTGCATCCCAATGTGTGAAAACTCGCTCTTTTCATGTTACATAATGTAATTGCTTATGACTGCATCGTGGCTTTTGTCCGCACATTGGTTGCTTTCATCACATCCCAAATGCCTATCGTCTGGTTACATTGCACAGCCATGAGAATGCCCCCAAAAAAGTTTTCGTCAATTCGGTTGAATACATAGTCAATCATCTTCAAACAACCTCCTATGTTTAGAAAATAATATGCCACAGACGCCTGTCATAGAATGACATCCCCCCAACGGCGCGCATGGTCCACAATCACATCCAGAAGGCGATATCTTCCTTATATTTGCGACTCATGGCGCAGGACAAGTCCCTGGCGTCAATCCTTAACGGAAACCTTTGATAATTTCCACAAAAAAAAGGCGCGTCCGCTTTTAGCAGGCGCGCCTTTCAAGTTCATGCGTCACGCATTATGCGTTGGCAGCATCCTCCAGAGGCAGGATGTTGATCTTGCGGGAGTGCTTGACGAACTCGACTGTTCCGTCGATCAGAGCGAAGACAGTGTAGTCTCTGCCCATGCCAGCGTTCTTGCCAGGGAAGTACTTGGTGCCGCACTGACGGATGATGATGCTTCCGGCAGTGACCTTCTGGCCGCCGTATGCCTTCACGCCACGATACTGAGGATTGCTGTCACGGCCGTTACGGCTGGACGATTGGCCTTTTTTATGTGCCATAATTGTGTCTCCTTACCAAAAATGGTATGTTTTATGTGTAGAAAA
>JAKSPA010000139.1 GCA_024405235.1 Lentisphaeria bacterium | reverse complement strand
GATGTAGTCGCCATTCAGATTCAGTGTCGCGACGACGCTGTATTCGGCGGGACGTGTCTGGATCTGCTGCAGGAAGGCGTCGGCAATGACATCCTTCACGGTGATTGTCTTTCCGGTTTTGGGATTGGCGAATGTGCACCATGGTCCTTCGCCGACAAGTTGCGCGCCGTATTTCTCGCGAGCGATCTGATAGCCCCAGTCACGGAATGCGCCTTCCGTGAATTTCATGATGTTGCCTTTGTGAACCAGCGTGACGGAGTCGCGGTCCTCGCGGATGGCGTAGTCGATTGCCGCTTCGACAAGGCGCTGCGTGCCTTCCTTCGAGACGGGTTTGATGCCGATGCCGCAGTCTTCCGCAAAGCGGATTTTAGCAAAGCGCTCAGGAAATTCTGCCTTGAGGAATTCGAGAATCTTCGTGGCTTCGGCAGAGCCGGACTTGAATTCGATGCCCGCATAGATGTCTTCTGTGTTTTCACGGAAGATTGTCATATCGACCAGTTCGGGATGTTTTGCGGGAGAAGGGACTCCTTCGAAATGACGGACTGGACGCAGGCAGACATAAAGGTCCAGCGCCTGGCGAATCGCGACGTTCAGGCTGCGGATGCCGCCGCCGATGGGAGTCGTCAGTGGTCCTTTGATTCCGACGAGATACTTTCTGAAGCCGTCCAGTGTTTCGTCAGGCAGCCAGTTTCCAGTGGTTTTGAAGGCTTTTTCGCCTGCAAGAAGTTCAAGCCATTCGATAGAGCGAGTGCCGTTGTATGCTTTGGAAACCGCTGCGTCGACGACTGACTGTGTGGCCTTCCAAATGTCTGGACCGATGCCGTCGCCTTCAATGAACGGAATGACGGGATGATTGCCGGTGACGAGACCATCCGGACCCATGGTGATAATGTCGGACATGAGATTAATGCTCCTATGTTTTTTTGATTTTACGGAATTATGTAAACTATAAAATATAATGCAGAATACTTGAGCTTGCTTGAAAATGAAAAGGGGCCGTTCGTCCGCAGGCCGAATAATCGCGAAATCGCAAAAGAACACCCATCAAAAAGAAATTTTGGTTCAAAAAGGCCAATTTGATGTGAACTTGCTTGCCTTTGTTTGAATGCGTTTTTTGCATCCTTATCTTATGCAAATTGTCTCTTAAGTGTATAAGTGATTAATTTGCAAGTAGATGAGTGTAAAATTGCAAAAAACGGCGTCAAAAAAATCTCCTGAATTATATCCATGGGATTTTCATCTTCTGACATCAGAAGACAGGAACCGCGTCAGGATTTTGCGTGAAATCAAGCACCTTAGCTATACAGGAATAGGGAGGCGTTGCGGCGTTCATGGGACAACCGTGAAAAAGTGGGAGAGCGGCACAATCGTCTCCTGCTCTCCGAGGCATTTCAAAGCGCTAGAGGCGTGTTTCAAGGAAGCCGCGCTGGATTGTCCAAACGTGTGCGGATTGTTTGGCGGATACCGTCCCTGGCATTGTCATTTGGTCTTGCTGGTCTGTTTCAGGCATATAGGCGAAACCTACGGTCGACTTCGCATCAACCGCAGCGAAACCCGTCGCATTGTTCGGCATTTGCAGAGTGCTCTGACACGAAAAACGCCTCATCGGCATATATTGAGCATCTCGAATGTGTTTGCGGAGACGCTGCCGAGTGCGGCGTTGTCTCAAGTCCCGCGATCAAGGCAAATTTCATTCAATGGCGAAATAACGGAGGAGATATCGGAGCGATTGCAGCAAATCAGAGCGGAATTGGGAGTCGGCAGGAGGGATTTGTCCGCCGTGATGGGCGTCAGTCTGTATTCTGTAAGAAATTGGGAGAAATGCGGAACGAGACGCTGCAGGAATGAACATATAGAAATATTGGATGCGTTTCTTAACCGTTTTCTAGATGCGCCGCTGGTGGATTATCATCACTATGTCGTCGCACTGAAGAGCGTTCCGAAACGTCTTCCTTCAACTCTGCGGACAATGCTTGGGCAGGCTATAGAACGAAGCAGCCGCATTGCATCGGTGGAGGCAGCGGAGGCCGAATATCTCTCGCGATTTGTTCACGTCATGCACGATGTCACGAACTGGGGTGACAGAAGAGGGTAGCAAGGGACCAAAGGGACCAAAGGGACCAAAGGGACCAAAGGGACCAAAGGGACTCAAAGGACTTCTTGGTGAACAAAGCAAGTGAAAAAAAGTATGTCTTGCGTGGAAGATGACTACGATATGAAACATTGAATTACATTATTATGTATTACGAGATGCATTGTCATTTTTTAGTTTGCAACAGTAACAGAAAGGAGAAATTGCAGAATGAAGAAATTTCTTGGAATTGCTGCCGTTATTGCGATGACCTTCAGTGTCATGGCGGGAGAGTGGTATGTTTCGCAGACGACTGGCAAGAAGAAGGGGCCAGGCACGAAGGAGGCGCCATTCAAGGCGATCTCGGACGCCGTCAAGGCTGCTGCTGCTGGGGATACAATCTATGTCGCCGAGGGAACCTACACTGGCCTTATGGGCGCCAGCGAGATAATCATCGACAAGCCTGTGACTCTCATGGGCGGCTATGCGGCGGACTTCTCCGAGCGCAATCTTCAGACCCATCCAGCGCTGATTCAGCCGAAGAACGAAAAGAACGACACCAAGGGCTTGAGCGTCATCACGCTTAAGATGCCTGCAGGCGCTGGTCCAGCCATGGTTCTTGACGGAATTGTAGTCGACCAGGGCTACATGAACAGCTACCACGATGTGAAAGGCAAGCCGGAGGGCGTCGAGACGGGCATGTGGCTTGAGCCGCCTGCAAAGGGGTCGAAGGACCAGTTCGCGTCCGCAAAATCCTACTCTGTCTATGCCGAGACGCAGAACCGTTTCGAGGGCGACATCGTCATCCAGAACTGCATCTTCGCGAACGCTGGTAATTTCGCCGTGAACATCTCCAAATACAAGGGCACCGTGAAGATTCTGAACAACATCTTCGTTGCCAGCCGCATGGAATCCTGCGAAGTCTCTGGTTCCGCGAATGCTCAGAATCCATCCAGCGAGCTGGTGGATGTGGAGTTCGCCAACAACACGGTTCTCTTCACTTGGAGCCGCACCGACGAACTCAGCGACATGGGCTACGGCTTCCGCTGCCTGACGATGGTGAAGTCCAATATACATCACAATATCTTCGGCCTCAATGTGATGGCTGGTATCGGCAACGACAAGGGCGATGCCAAGCAGCCTGGTGTCAGCCGCCTCGTCAAGAACATCACCATCAACGACAACGTCTTCTTCCTCAACAAGAATGCCGACGTGACCGTCACGAAGAGCCCGAGCATCCTCAAGCTCTTCGTCGATGGCGACGAATTCGAAGACATGTGCGACTATCCTGGCATCGAAGATGTGGACAGCAACATCTCTCTGAAGGATCCTGCGGTTTTCAAGGGCCGCATCAACGAGGCCTATCTCAACGCATTCCTCAACATCTCCTATTCGGAGACGACCGACTACGACGAGAACTCGCCCGCGAACATCTTCCGTGCCGCAATGGGCATGAACAAAGTCGGCAAGATCGAGACGAAGGTGTCCATGTACGGCAACCGCTATCCGCTGGCTGCCTGCTACAAGCTCTTCGCAGCCCGCGAAGGCTACGCCGCACAGTTGACATAACGAAAAACTTTTCAATTATCGTCTCCCAATGCACAATAAAGCGAATCGATATTCGTTTATACAGAATGTCTGTCTTGCGCAAACCAATAGAAATGTGCATTGGGAGTCGAGTGACTTTCGTGATCTTAATTCAGATTAGTTGTCTTCTAATGAGAATTATAAGATGATTGTTTGAAAACAAGCACGTCGATATTGAGAAAAGAGCATGAGAAATTTAGATTTGCCGTCAATGCGTCGCTTGATATCTACATCAAAATACTTTGCAGGACTGTGCGTGATCGCGCTTCTCTTTGCAGGATGCTCCACTCCGAAACGCCTCGCGTCGTTGAATGACGATGTTGACGAACTGCTGACTTCCGCGCAGCAGGTCGCTTTCCCTGGAAGCGAACCGGAGACGATCAGGCTTCAGGAAGTCGATCCCGAAGCGGCCAAAGCGGAGTATCCATCTTATTTGAAACTGAATCTCCGCGAAACTCTGCGGATGGCGGCACAGAACAACCGCAGCTATCAGAATGCGCGAGAGACGCTGTTTTCTTCGGCCCTGTCGCTGAGACGCGTCCTTCACGAATGGGAGTGGAATCCCACGAACAATTTCTCTGCAATTTTCGGCATCGACCAGCAGCCGCCCTTTAGTACATTAAGTACGAATTCCTCTCTTGGATTCTCGAAGAAATTCGCAGCGGGCGGCCGTCTTGCCGGAAAACTCGCGACTTCCACGCTTCGCTATTTTTCAGGCGACAAATCGCTGAGCATATCGTCTCTTGCGAGTTTGACACTTACGCAACCGCTTCTCCAGGGCTTCAATACAACCGTCGCTCGTGAAAATCTGACTCAGGCGGAACGCAATCTCATCTATGCGCTTAGAACGTATGCGCGTTCGCGCCAGAACCTTCAGATATCCATTGCGCGCAAATACTATGCGGTCCTGAATGCGGAGGATGCATTGGACATCGCCAGAAAGAGCTATGCGAGTTTCCAGTCGTCGCTTGAGCGCTCCGAAGCCATGGCGGACGCCAACCGTGTCAATCAGTTCGAGGTCGACCAGGCGCGTCAGAAAGTCCTGACGGCTGAGACGACTCTTGTCGGTCGTGAAGAGGATCTAGAGACGGCGAAGGACCAGTTGAAGCTTGCGCTCGCGTTGCCTTTGGATACGGATCTGGAAGTCGAACGCGACGATTTGGACCGTCTGCTGGAGATCACTCTTCCGAAGCCGCCGATGACTCTGGAGGAAGCGGTCGAGATTGCACTCAAGCAGCGTTTGGACTACGCGACCTTGCGCGACGGCATAGAAGATGCACGCAGAGCGGTCACCATCGCTGAGGATGCCATGAAAACCAGACTGGACTTGACGCTCGATGCGCAAGCCGCCAGCAAGGCGAAGAATCGACTGAGTTCAATTCGCGCGCTTTCCGCCGACTATTCTGCGCAGATCGATCTGAATCTGCCGTTCGACAGGCTTGACGAGACGATTGCGCTGCGCAGAGCAATCATTTCGTATCAACAGGCCTTGCGGAACTGCGAAGATGCTCATGACGAATTGGTTCTGGAGTTGCGCCTTACATGGAAGCAGCTTGAAACATATGCAAAGAACATCACCATTCAGAAAAACAGTGTCGAGCTTGCAAAGCGCCGTGTCGAGAATACACAGCTGCTTTTCGAGGGCGGCCGCATTGAAATCCGCG
>JAKSPA010000138.1 GCA_024405235.1 Lentisphaeria bacterium | reverse complement strand
CTCGCGGAAGCGCGTCGTGAGCAGGATGGCGTAGTCCACCGTCGCGCCGAGCTGGATGCAGTTGACGCAGGTCGGGTCGACGAAGGACACCGTCACGCCCCGCAGCACCGGCACCGACAAATTCAGCCAGATGGCAAGCTCGATCGTCAGCACCAAAATGACCGGCAGGGTCGGTGAGCGGAAGCAGCATGCAATTAAAATGAAGATAGCGGCGATGGACAGCACGGCGGTCACGGCAAAGTCACGGTCGGTCGTATCCATGAGTCCCTGCGTCAGGCAGACGAATGCGGATGATTCGCCAAGGCCGCTGGCGAAGGCGTTGGGGGCTTTCGCTTCGGTGATGTAGAGCGGCGGCGTCTTGGACAGCGAGGCATTTTTCGACAGCGTGGCGATCCGATCCAGCAGAATGCGTTCACGTGGATTGGCTGGATTGGCAGGACGGCCACGCGTGATCTGCAGAATCGCGGCCTTCGTGAGCATCATCTGCACTGGAATCACGATGATGCACGCGACAACGCCGATGCCGATGCCCAGCGGAATATTGTTCAACTGGTATCCAAGCACGCTCGAGGCGGCCAGAACCAGAGCGGCGGTCACGATGAGCAGGATTCCTGTGCGGATATTGTTTTCGAAAATGGCGGCGTCTGTCTTGTACATGGTGGTATGCTGCGGAAATGTATGTTCGTAGTGTTGTCTGCTATGCGTACTATATAACGTAAAGAGGTGCTTATCGAAAAAAAGAGCGTTTGGAAAATCATCACGTCATGATGATCTTGATGACTTTTTGCACTTTCGGTGGCGTAGCGCAGGGGAAGGGGTATTTTGTGGAAGTGGGCCGGATGGGAGTGATGGCCCGCGTGGCTTTTTTTATTGGAATCACCATGACTCGTCGCGAAGCTTTCATTGCATTGAATCTGCTGCCTGAAATAGGACCAGGCCGCGTTCGTCTGCTGCTGCAGTGTTTTTCAAATCCGCAGGACGCCCTCGGCGCGTCCGTCGAATCGCTGATGCGCGTGCCGCGTCTGGGGGCGGCGGGCGCCAATGTCCTTCACGATTGGGAGAAGCACTGTGATTTGCTCAACGAAGAACGCCGCTGCCAGAGAGCGGGCGTATCTATCGTCACATGCGAGGACGTCTCGTATCCGTCGCAGCTCCGTGAAATACACGATCCGCCCATCTGCCTGTATCTGCGCGGCGATCTCATGGCGCTCCAGAAGAGCGGAAATGCTCTCGCGGTCGTCGGCAGCCGCACAGTCACGCAGTACGGCGTCGCCTCCACGCGTCTGCTCGCCTCCGACGCCGCACGCGCCGGATGGACAATCGTCTCCGGACTCGCGCGTGGCATCGACACCATCGCGCATACGGCCGCGCTGGATGTCGGCGGCTGCACAATCGCCGTGCTCGGCAGCGGTCTTGAACACCTCTATCCGCAGGAAAATCTCGGACTCGCACGGCGAATCGCAGAAAACGGCGGCGCTGTCATCAGCGAATTCTCGCTCGGAACACGCCCCGAACGTCATAATTTTCCCATGCGAAACCGAATCATCTCGGGACTCTCAAGGGGCACGCTGGTCGTCGAGGCGGGCCTGCAGTCTGGGAGCCTGATCACCGCGGCGCAGGCAATCGACCAGGGGCGGACGGTATTCGCCGTGCCTGGACGCATCGACTCGCTTTATGCGCGTGGCTGCAATGCACTCTTGAAGGACGGCGCACGGCTCGTTGAGTCCTATGACGATATTCGCGATGAATTTTCCATACTGCCTGGCCTCAGCGATACCGCCATACGACGCGAACAGGCGCAGCAGGACGCTCTCGCGCAGATTGCTGAAATCCAACTCAATCCGCTGGAATACCGTCTCTGGTGCGCAATCGGCGACGGCGACCGCGAAATCGACGCGCTGGTCGACGAACTGGATGTGCCAGCGTCATCGGTGCTTGGAGCTCTGCTGACTATGGAAATCCAGCAGGTGATCAGACAGCTGCCAGGCAAACTGGTGTGCAGAGTCCCTGATAGGCGAGTGAAGGCAAAGAAGGACTGAAGGGACCAAAGAGACCAAAGAGACCAAAGGGACCATAATTTCTAGAAAACCCAGCTCCCCCTCCCCCAAAAAGCCCCCCATCCCTCAAAAGCTCCCCTATCCCCCAAAACACAAAAATCGCGGTATATTTAAACAAATTACCGAATTTTAGGAGATGCGATAATGTCAAAGACACTGATGATAGTTGAGTCCCCCGCGAAGGCGAGGACAATCGGCAAGCTGCTCGGAAGCGGTACGACGGTTCTTGCGTCCATGGGGCACGTGAGCGATTTGCCGCAGCGCGAGCTTGGCGTTGATTTGAGCAACGATTTCAAGCCGGAATACGTCCTCACAGCCAACGGCAGGAAGGTCATGAAGTCGCTGAAGGACGCCGCGAAGAACGCCGACACCATCTATCTGGCAACCGACCCTGATCGCGAGGGCGAAGCGATTGCATGGCATCTCCACAATCTCCTCAAAGGCTCCACAAAGGCGCCGTTCCATCGCATCGCCTACCACGAAATCACACGCAGCGCGATCATGAATGCCTTTGCGCATCCAGGCACCGTCGAACTGCCGCTTGTCGATGCACAGCAGGCGCGCCGCGCCCTCGACCGCCTTGTCGGCTATCAGGTCAGCCCGCTCCTCTGGCGCAGCGTCGAGAAGGACACCAGCGCAGGGCGCGTGCAGTCCGTGGCGCTTCGTCTCATCGTGGACCGCGAGCGTGAAATCGACGCCTTCAAGCCAGTGGAATACTGGAATCTCGATGCCGTATTCTCTCCGAAATCGTCACCGAAGACGCATCTCAAGACACGCCTGAACCGCCTGAACGGCAAGAAGGCCAATGTGGCCGACGGCGCTACCGCCAAGGCGCTCGAAGACGCGCTCAAATCCGACGGCGGCGTGCACACGGTCAGCGCGATCACAAGCACGCCGCGCGTGCAGCATCCCGCGCCGCCTTTCACCACAAGCACCATGCAGCAGGCCGCAGGCAGCGCGCTGCGCTTCGGCACGTCGCAGACGATGTCCATCGCGCAGCAGCTCTACGAAGGCATCGATCTCGGCGGCACGACCTCCGGTCTCATCACATACATGCGTACCGACTCCGTCAACGTCGCGAAAGAGGCGCAGGACGCCGCGCTTGCATACATCAAAGAGGCCTACGGCAGCGATTACGTCCCCGCAACGCCGAACCACTACCGCTCAAGCAAGAGCGCGCAGGAGGCGCACGAGGCCATCCGCCCGACCAACGTCGCCCGCACGCCTGATTCCATCGCTGCATATCTGACGCCGCAGCAGTTGAAGCTCTATCGGCTCATCTGGACGCGATTCGTCGCCAGCCAGATGGCTTCCGCGAAACAAATCGACCACGCCATCGAGATCCAGTCCAACGGCGGCGCGCTCGAAACGCTGCCGTTCGGCGGAGCATCCGGCGTCGTTTGCACATTCCGCGCCGCCGCCCGCGAAACGACCTTCCCTGGCTATCTCGTCGTATACAGCATGAAAGATCTTGGCCAGGAGGACGAAATGGACAATCTGACTGGCTCGCTGCCAGATCTGACGCAGGGCGTCCTCTGCGATCTGCAGGATTTCAAGGTGGAGCAGTGCTTCACGCAACCGCCGAACCGCTACTCCGAAGCGGCGCTCGTCAAGGCCCTCGAAGCAAATGGCGTCGGACGCCCTTCGACTTTCGCCTCCATCGTCAAGACGATTCTCGACAGAAAATACGTTGACAAGGAGAAGAACTCTCTTCGCCCGACGGAACTAGGCTTCAAGGTCAACGATTTTCTCGTGGCACAGTTCCCTGCGCTCTTCGACGTCGGCTTCACGGCGAAGATGGAAGGCGAACTGGATGACATCGAAGAGGGCAAGATCAACTGGGTAACAATGCTGCACGAATTCTACGGCAAATTCCAGGAGTGGCTCGCCGCAGGCGGCGCACGCCCGACTCCAGCGTCGCTGACGGCCGATGCGATGAAAGGCATGCTCGAATGCTTCGATGACGATTTCAAGTTCGATCCGCCAGTCGCAGGCGCACGACGCGTTTACAACGACGCCACTTTCGTCGCGAGCCTCCGAAAGCGCTTTGCTGAAAGCGGCGAGGCGCCGAACGAACGACAGGCCGCCGCATTCATGAGCATGGTCGCACGCTATGCGGACCGCTGCCCCGCTTTGGTCGCCAAGGCCAATGCGCTCGGGCTCTCTGCACAGCTCCAGACACAGATTTCCGCAAATGCCGCCGCTGCAGAGCGCCGTCCGAATGCGCCTGAACAGACTGCCATCGAACCCGAAATCCAAGAGCTTCTCGCCGCAATGAAGAAACTCGATTTCGAGGCGCCTGTCACACGCGGCAAACGAGTCTTCGACGATGCGAAATTCTTCCGCTCGCTGGCACGACAGGCCAGCACAAGCAAAGCGCTCTCTGTGCCGCAACGCGATGCTCTCAAGAAACTTGCGATGAAATATGTCCGCAAACTGCCAGGCCTCTCCGAAATCGCCGCTAAGCTCGGCTGGAATCTGAACGACGCCGCAGCGGATGCGTCTGGCACTGCCGCCGCAACTGCCTCCGAGAATGGCGCAAACACCGCAGAAGCCGCCAAGGCTCCCGAAAATGCGGCACTCTGCGAAAAGCTGCTCGCGCTCGTCAAACAGATTACTACGTGGAATCCGCCTACAATGCGCGGACGCCGCGTATTCGACGACAAGAAGTTCGCCATGTCTCTTGTCGAGCAGTTCGAAAATCGCGGAGCGCTCTCTGAACGCCAGACCGACGCGCTCGTCAAGACTCTCGCGAGATATTCCGCTCAGTTGCCTGAAGGCGCATTGGATGGCTTGCCCACCGCAGAGACGGCTGCTACGCCCGCTGCCGCTCCCGCCGCTCCTGTGCTCGTCGACGAACTCTGCCCGCTCTGCGGCAAGCCCCTCAAACGAATCGCCTTTAGAGGCCGAACCTTCTTGGGCTGCTCCGGATACCCCAAATGCAAGTTCACCAAACGAGGCTAATTCTCAATTCTCAATTCTCAATTCTCAATTCTCAATTAATTAAGAATGCAGAATTCAATTCTCAATTCTCAATTCTCAATTCTCAATTAATGCAGAAAGAGCCTTGCGGAAGCAAGGCGAGTTAAGGGTAACCGTAGGTCGAGCGAAGCGAGGCCTACGGAGACTCCCCCACATACCATTCAGATCCTTGCGGAAGCAAGGCGAGTTAAAGGCAATTCTCAATGAATGCAGAATGCAGAATTAATTCATTCTCAATTCTCAATTCGTATTTCTCAATTTAAAATTCATCATTAATTGAGAAT
>JAKSPA010000137.1 GCA_024405235.1 Lentisphaeria bacterium | reverse complement strand
GTTCCTATAGAGATTTGCAATCTCCAGGGCAGTTGGCGAAAAGGCGTTTGTAACGAATGCAAAATCTCTGTCCTGTTCACAGTCGTGAAATCTGACCAGCCGCATTGTTTCCGGAAATTTCTTGCGGGACAAGGGTTCCGTCAGCCTGATTTCAGCATCGCCCAGAACATTCTCCGGCAGCCTTCTGCGCCATCTGACGCATTTGAACTGCAGGTTCTGCTTTGCCCGCACCACGAAGAACGACTCAAGGCGATGGATTCTGTAAAGTTCCTTCAAGGCATTGTAGGCACGGTCGAAAACGTAGAATGCACCGCTTTCACAGGGGATTTCGGACATGGCCCTGGAGTCATGGACCAGCGCAGGCGTGATGTGGAAGAAGGCAGGCACGCCCGTTTCCAGATCATGGAGCACATGCACCTTGACGCCGCCTTTGCGTCTGCGAAATGCGGCCCACTTGAAAATTGCCAGGCAAAGTGGAATCGTTGTTGAATCAAACGCATAGACGTTGCCGCCAAGTCTGAAAATCTCCGTGGCACGTTTGCCACGCGCCTCCTCCATCATGCTGAACGCAAACTCCTCAAAGATCCGGAAATCACGCTTCTGGTTTGCATCGGCCAGGGTCGTCCTGGTCACGGCGTTTCTGCCAAATCCAAGATGGTAGCATTTTGAACTGTGCGCTTCCAGCGTGACGACAAGGTCGCGAAGACTTTCCCTTCCACTGAGTTGTCCAAACATCAGGGCAAGAAGCTGATTCCAGCAAGTCAGTTGCCTTGTCAGGTAATCTCCATTGTACTTGTCAACGAATCGTCTGAACTTGAATCGATCAAGAAAATCTGTCAGTTGCGAAAACACGTATTTGTCTTTGTTCATGGCAATAGCTAAATTTATTGCCTGAGAGCAAATTGAAATCCGTGCGCTTTTTTTTCTTAATTCTTCTTGTTGATTTTCACGTAGTTGTAAAAGAAGTTTTGTCTAACGAACCGGACACTAGTGGGTTTATATGTCAAACAAAACAAAAAATCACAATAATAGCGCTGCCCGACCAATGGCGGGGGACAATATGTCTGTCGTCGTGAAGAACAGTCCGGATTTCAGTTTGAGTGTTTCGGTTGGCGATGGTTGCAATCTGTCCGTGTCTGGTCAGCCTGAACTTCCAGCCGTGGCAGTCGCCAACAATCAGCAGGCCGGAGTGGCGGAGAATAGATCTTCCTCGCCACGTTTGGTCGGACGCATAACATCAGATATCGGTCCCGATCCTGGCACTTCGCAGACGAAGATTAAATTTGACGACATGCTGTCTCAGGAGGCGGTGGAGGGCATCCGCTTTGATTTCGCGTTCGGTTATCGCATCAGTATTCCTGCTGCCGCGACTCCACGGACATATCTAATCAAAATTTTCGACCAGAACAGCGGATTGATGCTGTGGCAGGCTGAGATGAAAAGCGGTCAGACTGCAATCGGACAGAAGAAATTCCTTATCCGCTATCGTCTTGAAATCCATCGTGATGGGCAGATGATATTTGCACATGATTTCGATCTGAAGGGCCGCAAGGTCTATGCGGTCATTCCCGACGGCGGTCTTGGGGACAATCTCGCATGGCTGCCGATTGTGGAAGAGTTCAGAAAGACCACGGGCGCCAATGTGACTTGCGTCATCGGCGAATGGATCATCAAACTCTGCGGCGATCTCTATCCTGCGCTGACATTCATTCCTGTCGATGAACATCCGTTGCTTCACCAGGCATACGCATGCTACTTCTGCGGCATCTTCGACGCGGAGCATCTCGACTGGCGTCCCATCGAACACCAGAAGCTCGGCATGCAGGGCAGCGTTGAGTCCATTCTGGGGCTGCCGATAGGCGTCGCGCATAAATGCCGCCTTCATACAGGCTGTCCGCGTCCATTCCCCGAACCATACGTGTGCATTTCATCCATGGGAACGAATCCATGCAAGTGCTGGAACTACGATGGTGGATGGAATCAAGTCATACGTTTTCTGAAGGCCTGCGGCTATCGTGTGCTGGACATCGACAGAGATTCTGAACTCTTCTTTGCAGGAAAACGTTATGCGATTCCGACAGAGGCGGAGGATTTCACGGGACGGTATCCAATTCAGGAACGCATAGACCTTCTGGAACACGCCGATTTCTTCATCGGCCTTCCCAGCGGACTTTCATGGCTGGCATGGGAACTGGACAAACCAGTTGTCATCATCGCAGGTTTCACTTTGGAGGGCAGTGAATTCCCAACGCCGTATCGCGTCACGAATTTCCTTGCGTGCCATGGTTGCTGGAATGACTCGCGCTGCTTCTTTGATCAGAAGGTTCCAGTGTGGTGTCCGCGCCATGTCGGAACGCCGCGCGAGATCGAGTGCACGCGCGCCGTCACGACAAAGATGGTCATAGATACCATCATGAAGATTCCGGAATTCCGCAGACAGACGGAGAATATGATTCTCAAGCAGGCTCAGGAGGTTGCCAATGGACAGGCTTAATCGTGAACACCAGATCTGGGGACCGCTTGGAATCCGTATTCATTGCCATAATGGCTTGAATATCAAATTCCCTGCCACTGACATGTCCTTCCATTTGAAGGTGACGGCTCTGAATAACGGAATAAGCGTTCTGGATTGCGACGTGCCTGCCGCACCGCGGGATAGAATCTATCGAACGGTTCAGAGCTACAACATTCCATGGCAGGTGGAGATAAGAAAGGGCGACGGGAAGCTTGTCTTTTTGTGGCACACGGATCTTGCAGGACGCGATGTGTGTCTGCAATTCCTTACGGAGTCGCTGGGGGACGTCATCGCATGGATGGCTGTTGCGGACAAATTCCACAATGTTTACAACAGCTGGATGACCATTCAGATGAAACGCGAGTTCATTCCGCTTTTTGCAGCGCTTCGTCCGAGATTTCATTTCATGGAAGAATCTGCGTTCAAGGCTGACGATTACGATTTCGTATTCCCTATTGCGCCGAGCGATGATGAGAAGGCCAGTCCAGTGCAATACAGCCGTGTCAATCCATTCGTTTACGCGCAGAATGTCTTGACCACTGATAATCCGCTGTCGATACCGCCGGTTGTCGAACAGCCGCCCTCCGCGTCCCGCCCCGCAGGAAAATACGTCTGCCTGTTGCGTGAAGATTTCAGAGCTGACGAGGACTGTTTGGATGCGGACGGATGGGAGGCTGTGGCGGCCTTCCTGCGCGAAAGCGGCTTTGAGACAGTGACGTTGAGTGAAACGTCGCCGTTGCTGGAAAATCTTTCGCTCTTGCAGGGCGCGGACTTTGTCGTCGGCGTGGAATCTCCTCTTCTTTGGCTTGCATGGGCTGCAAAGAAAGAAGTCGTGCAGTTGGTCGGGACAGATTGCGAAAATAGGATTCCGATGTCGGAATTCAGGGTGACATTGTTTGAAAGCGACAAGGCGGATGAGAAACGCCGCATTGATGTTGCTGATGTCATAGGCGTCATCAAGGTCGTTCCTTCTTTTTTGGAGGAATATCGCAAGAACCATCCGTTGGATGCCGCCATTGACTTTTCCGTTCTTGTGCCCGTGCACAATGGCGAAAAGACGCTGAAGCGCTGTTTTGATTCCATTTTGAAGCAGACATGCGGCAATTTCGAGCTTATTGCCTGCAATGATGGTTCGACGGACAATACGAAAGCCATTCTTGCAGAATACGCAAAGCAGGACAGTCGTGTCCGTCTGCTGGACCATCCCATTAATCAGGGGCGTATGGTGACGCGTCGTGAACTTGCGCAGGCTGCCACGAAAGCCTATTCCATCTGGGTGGATTGCGATGACGAGATAGAGACGGACTTTCTTGAAACCGCCAATCGCGTCCTTTCGGGACGTGATTGCGACATTGCGGGATTCCGTTGCGAACTGCGGTTGGCATACAGCGGAATTCAGCGTTCGCTCATTCGCGGCGGCATGATGCGCGGTGAATGCATGCTTCCTGTCTTTGTAAGAAATGATGCGTATCATGGTTCATTGTGGGGCAAGGCGGTTCGCACATCGCTGATGAAAAAGTGCTTCCCTGAAGGATTTGAAAAATTGCTTCAGGAGGATATGTTCGTCATGCTTTCAATGTATGAACAGGCTACGTCGTACATTTACGTCCCAAGCGCCAAGCCGATGTACATCTACTACGGCGACACGGGAGAATGGAGCAGCAAGTTGTTTAACATGACTCCGGAACTTTTTGATGACTACTGCCGGTTGAAGCATGAACAGATCGTCTTTGCAGCCGAACATATCGCTAGATACGACCATGACGAAGAGCTGCTGAACGCCTATGTCCTTCGCATGTGCGATTGGTCAACGTTCATGAGCATCCTTTCCAGAAATCCCGCATGGCGGAAGCAGGGCGTTGAAATCTTCCTGAAATGGTTCTGCAAGGAGCCTGGTTGCCTGCTCAATGACGGAAAGGTGAAACTGCCAGGCGTGGCTTCTGTTGTTCGCAAGCAACTGAACGCGTTCGCGAACGTTTGAGGCAGCCTTGCCGCAGCGCCTTGAAGGAGAGCCGTCCCATAAAGCGATGGTTTTTGTTTCAACGGTGTCTCGAGAGGCTGCTGCGGCGATTTTGCCAAAACGTTCAGAACTGGCCAATTTCGATGCCTTTTGCATTTATGGTATATATATACGCAAAAGGCCCTCAATGCGCGTGGCGTGGCTTAAAATGCGTTCTACGGCCTTTGGAGCTTTTTTGATATGCATTTTGGGGCTCCGTCAGACGCAATTTTGGGAAATTATGAATTAAGTCGCTTGCATGGCCCAAATGGGCCCTCCTGTCCACCACTCCTGTACTTTCGTTGTGAAGCATGTTATAGTACCATTTAGTCGTTTCATTCCGTCATAGATGAAAACTCACTGTATAATAGGAGCAACCGAATGACTCATCTGCAGAAAAAGTTCATGCGATTGGTGTTGACGATTTGCGGTGTATCTCTTGTGGCGTAGACATGATATGGATGACTGGCATCGTCAAAGTATCAAGACATGACATGGAACTATGATTCCGTCGAAAAGGAATTCAACGCCAAGGCAAAAGGCAGCGATGCAATTTGGAAAGGAGAATATTTTGGCATAAAAAAAGATAGTCGTTATGACAATCGTTCAATGCATCACTACCAGTTTCAGGGATTGCTTGAAGGCGAAGAGCGGACATTGCATTTCATATTGCCCGTAGATGACTATTATTGTGCATACGCTGCTGAGGGCGAGAGAATTGAATCGCCTAGTGCGCAACCTGCATGGCTTGTGCTTGCCGAAAATCATTCAAAAGAAGAACTTGAAAAAATAGCAAAGGACATACAGGAGCA
>JAKSPA010000136.1 GCA_024405235.1 Lentisphaeria bacterium | reverse complement strand
AGCTGGTATTCGATGGTTCCTCCGTGAGTTTCACGGGTGCCACCAAGGTTGACCTGCAATTCGCAGACACTTGGGAATTCGAAATCGGCGGCACGGACGCCATTCTCACATGGGATTCCGTCGCAAACAGCAGCGCCTTCAACTACAACAACTTCAGTGGCGACACGCTGAATCTCACGTTCGATGGCAGCTTCACGCTGGCCTCTGGCAGCGAAGCAACCATCATCAAGGGATGCGACAACACGCTCAGAAACTGGAACAAGTTCGCTAGCGTCACCCTGAACGGCAGTGACAACAAGCTGACCTTTGACAAGACGGAAAACGCCTATCTCGGCACAGTCGATGGAAGCAACTACAAGCTCTATGTGGATGACACCTCCAAGAGCCTGCTTCTGAGCCACTTGGCCTAATCGCCGTCTGTAGTTGACATTCGTGAAACAAACCGACTGCGGAAAATGGGAATTTCATTTTCCGTAAGTCGGAAGCAGATCAAGAAGGATGATTTTCAATATGGAAAACGATAACAGAATACTACTTTCCCAAGAGGGGCTTGCCTACGAAAAGCCCCAATTCATGGAACTTGACGCCTCTTTCGTCTTCGGCGTCAACCCAGAAAGCGGCGGCCGCGATGACGGCAATCCTGGCACCAACCCTGAAACCGGCGGTCCGGAAAGCGAAGAAACCTACGACGACAACTACTAGAGTCATTCCATAGACTTTCCCGATGAGCGAAAAGGGCGTTGAAATCTACAAAGGAGAGACTCTGGACCCAAGGAGCGGCGAGAGTCTCTTCAATGTCGAACTTGAGGACAACGGGAATTATACGATGTTCGTGCACGACGAAGGCCGTGCATGCGATGTCTATGTTGGCAAGGCGAACGAACTGCTCGTCGAACGCGGCGGCGAAGTACAGCGCCTGCGGCTTTTCGGCTGCGATACGGCCCGTGTCGCCGGCGGCACGGTGCAGCAGGCGGAAGTCGTCGACTGCACGCTGATGATATTCAACGAAGCGAATGCGACTGATATAGCAATAGGCAAAGGAGGAATCTTCAGAGGCTCCAACAACAGCATAATTTCCAATATCAATGTGCAGGAAGGTGGATATTCATATATTATTAACTGCACGTTGAAGAATATAGACATCGAATCAGATGCAAAATTGGATTTCAACGATGGCACACTCTCCGATGTGGTTCTGGAGAACGGCGCATCACTGCGTCTCACCAATGCCACTCTGACGAATCTGACCATAAAGGGCGATTTCAATATCACCTTCTTAAAAAATAACGTCATCCAGGGCGATCTTGTGTTGGAAGGCAACACGGACAGCCTAAGCCAACTTGATCTATCTCAATGCGGGCTGACCTTCGCCTTGAAGGAAGATGCAGCGGATACGCCCTTCATCCGTGACTGGACAAGCCTGACGACTATGCCGGAGACACTGAGCGTCCGCACGACAGACGCCCTGCCCTCCAATGACTACGCCCTGGCGGACAATGCCAGCGGCTTTGCCACCGAAGTGCAGCTTCGGAACCAAAGCGGCGATGTTCTGGGAATCGTCTCCCAAACGGCACCGCTGGAATTGGACGATGTGCGATTTGTCCTGAGCAACGATGGTCAGGCGGCATCGCTGACCGTCAGCAACCGCCAGATGCTACGCATTTCCGCAAGCGGCGCCCAATTGGACATCGCCTCCGGCTGGTGGGACAGCGCCGTTCTGTCAACCGTCTATAAGCAGACAGCGTCGGTGGATGTCACCACACGCGATCTTCACAGCGCAGGCGAGTTCCGTAAGGCAGCAACGGCAACAGTCGCCGCAACGGCAACGGCGAAAATTCAGGCGCAGCAGGACGACACGGCGGACATCTTCGTCGCGGAAAGCATCGGCAAGTGGACCGAAAAATACTACGCACAGAACTGCTTCACCGGCAAATACGCCAACCTGAAAGGCAAGAACCGCTTCGCGAACGTCTTCTGCGGCGCCGATAACGACGCGGCAGTCCTCATGCTCACAGGCGAAGATGACGCCATCTTCGCCGACGATATCTACACAGCATTCGAAGACAAGCGTGAGAACCGTCTGCAGAAACTGGACGCCATCTGCGCAGGCGATGGCGATGACATCATCGATCTCACATGCGTCAACGTCGTCTCTGAAGACAGCGCTTCTCTGGCGCTCTACGGCAACGACGGCAACGACATCCTCTGGGGCGGCACGCAGGCCACACTGCTTGTGGGCGGCAAAGGCGATGACACGCTCGACTCACAGCGGGACGGAGTGGTGTTCGCATTCGGCGCGGATTGGGGCAACGACACAATCGCCGTCTCTCCCGACATGGATTTCCGTCTCTGGTTCGAAGAAGGCACGGAACTTGCCGTCTCATACGATGAGTTCGGCGCGAAGATCACTTCAGGCGACTCAAGCATCGACATCGCGGGATTCAGCAGCGGCCTTGAAGAGAAGATATTGATCGGCACCGCTGACGGCATTCAATACAGCGGATACACATACGGCGCATTGGCCAGCGCCTTCTGACCATGCTCTCGCTGAAACTGCCGCTACACTCTTCGGAAATATCGCTTTCGGCTATCGGAACACGCGCAGAAAAACGTCTCGCGCCGCTTGGCGGCCTGATGGGCCTGCAATGCGTTCAAGCGGCGGACACATTCTCCGCTGACGGCTATCTTCTGGACGCTCCAGAACTCCTTCCGCCAAAGACAAAGGGCTTCAGACATGTGGTGAAAACCGACCTTTCACCATGGATTTCAGGAGAATGGGCACGGCTTCTGCGCTATGGAACCTTTGCAGCCGCACGACGCGGCCTTCCCGTATTCCTCCTGCACGGATGCCTGCTCGACGGCAACGAAAACGGCGGCACGCTGCTCTTCGCAGACAGCGGCGCTGGCAAAAGCACCACCGCCGTCCGCTATCGCGCCCAAGGCGGAAGCTGCCGCGGCGATGACATAATACTCTGCGAACTCATGCCAGACGCCCTCTACGCCTATCCGCTTCCGACAATGTCATACTACTCGCAGCATTGGTCGCCAAAGCTCCGCTATCCATTCCAGCCGTGCGTCCGCATACGGCAGATTCTTCTGCTCCAGTGCGGCGAAACGGAAGAGCGCATCGCGCCAGTCAATTCGCTTGAATGGCGCGCACGCCTGGCACACTCTCTATCGTTCCACTGGTGCCAATACGGCTGCCGCTTCTCCCCCGCCATGCTCCAATGGACGGGAGACCGACTGCTCGACGTCGTTTACACGCTCTCCGAACGCTTCGCGCCGCTGGCGCTTGAAGCACAATGGAGCGGCGACCTCCGACACATTCTGGAGGGAAAGGCGCCATGCTGAAACCGAGACCAGGCGTCATACTGAAGATCCATGGCGACGAACGCTGTCTATTCGACGTCCGCCAGGGACTGATGCTGCCAGTGAACAAGATGGCGGCACAAATCTGGCGAAATGTCGAGGAGGGTGTCTCAGAGGAAGAAATCGTGCGTCGTCTTCGAAATGCCTTCGCTGCCAACCCACCGGAATCTCTCGCTGACGACATCCATGCCTTTCTTCATGCGCTGCAACTGAAGCGTCTTCTGATTTCCGATGAAACCACCGAAGCGGCCGCAACGCAGGAGGAACCCACGGACGATGTGCGGGACGGAATGCCGTTATACTATTATTATGGAATGTACGGCGTGATGCACAGCGGTTATGACGCCGTCGTAACTGAAGAGACGCCCTTCGCGGAGATTCAGCCAGGCGATGTTGTCGCAATCCATCCAGACGGACCATGCAAAAGCGGCAGGCTCTTCCGCGTTGTAAAGCGAACGCAGACGGAGCTTACTGTGCAGGGCGATGCGGAACCGCGCAGCGCACGGCGACTTCTGCATGCATGCGACGCGCCGCAGCGTGTCGCGCCGCAACACCTACGGCATGCAGCAGACGTTCACGGCGGGAAGGCAGGCATGCGGCAATTCCGCTGGCACCGCATCTGCAGAATCGGCCGCGTTCTGAGGGATCTTCTGGCAGCGCACATGCCGTGGCGAAAGAACCCGAAGGAGACGGCGTTCGTCAATGGCGAAGAACGCTATTTCGACAACTATAGGCTGATTGCCCGCCGCTGGAACGAAACAACGCAGTATCTCCCGTGGTGGAACTGCTTCCGCTACAAACTGGAAGAGCATCGCTGATGTGTTTTTCGGCATGCTACATTCGCATTCCATCGGAATCGCGTTGACACGTTATATTCCCTACTGTTCTTTTTCTTCATAAACACAATTTGTCTCTCCAACAATGAAAAGAAACTTGTTCCTGATGACAGCGCTCTGCCTTTTCAATCTTCTTTCGGCTGCGGAAATTCCAGAGGAAATCTTGAAACCGCAATACAACTCTCCCATCTGGTCTTCCGTCACACCTGCCTTCGGCATCTACAAGAAGCCTTTGTATGCAGGACCGTTCTTCTGCGGAAAGAAAATCGGCGCCGCGAAAAAGACGGCAGGCGATAAAATTGCCTTCCGCAAGGAGACCGTTCTTGAAGAAAAGGCCGTTTCCAACGCATGGCTTCAATATTTTTCCGATTCAGGAACGATGAGCGCGACATTGAACGGCATCGCCCTGCCCCGTTGCGGCAATCCATCCTACCCTGAATTCTGCAACGTAACGGACAAAGTGAAGGCAGGAACGAACGAGTTGTCTTTCACGGTGGACAAATGCGACGCAAACGTCACTGCGGAACTCTTCGTGCGCTACGCCGACGGAACATTCAGCCGCGTTTCCACAGACGATACTTTCGCATGCTCAATCGACGGTTCGTCATGGCTGCCCGTAGAAGCATCGGAAGTCGTTCGTCCTCTCAGCGACGAAAATTTCAACCGCGCGTATTTCCCATATTTTGACATGACTCGTGCGCAGAGTCATTTCATCCAAGGCGCGGTCCAACCCGTCGTCGCCAACGCAGGCGAAACCATCCGACTCCTCTTCGACTTCCAGGGCCCGATTCCACGACAGGCCTTCCCCGCGACTCTATCCATCCGTGCAAAGGCAAGCGGAAATCTCATCTGGGACGAAAAGGTCATCTTCACGACAGAGGATCTTGTCATCACTGGCCAGGACAAATGGCAGCTCTGCGCAAAATACACCATGCCACTCTACGTGGACAGCGCTGACGCCGTCATTCGCCTTGAAGCCAACGAGTTCTTTACCACGGACGGGACCCCTGCCGTTGCGGATTTCACTCTGAAACGCATTGACGTCGATCCGAAATTCGCTGAAAAAAGCGACGTCGAAGTCCGCCAGACGGCAAATGGCCCGCAGTTCTTCCGCAACGGAAAGCCATTCTTCGCCCTCTGGGGCGGCGTCGA